>CAZFZQ010000010.1:0-21785 GCA_964522845.1 uncultured Gammaproteobacteria bacterium
GAACCCACAACCACAGGCTTATGAGTCCTGTGCTCTACCATTGAGCTACCCTGGCATATGCTTGCACCGCGAAGCTCTTAGTATCCTAAGAGTGGAGTGGTGTCCCCGAGAGGAATCGGACCTCTATAACCAACTTAGAAGGCTGGTGTTCTATCCATTGAACTACGGGGACAAAAACAAAAAAGAATTCGCTCTTTATATTATCATATTTTTTATAAAAAGTCAAGCAAAGAACAGGAGTGTGTAGCTAGTAGCCAGTAGATAGTAGTATGGCGGAAAGATATCATTCTGCCGTCCGATTCGTACTGCGCACTACCTAACTACTTACTACCAACTACTTACTACTTTTTTTGTTATGAAACTTGGCGTGCGTTTCGCGTAAATGCTTGTCCGTAATGTGCGTGTAGACCTGCGTTGTAGTGATTGACGAATGTCCGAGCATGGCTTGCACCGAGCGAATATCCGCGTCGTTGGATAATAAATCCGTGGCAAAAGTATGGCGCAAAGTATGCGGGGTAACTTTTTTTGTAATGCCCGCAATCCGCGCGTATTTTGCCACCAGCCGTTCCACGCTCCGCGTTGTCATCGGCTCTTCATCGGTTTTGGAAGATGCTCCGGCGGCTTTATCCATCCGCACAAACATCCACGGCGAAACATCTTCACGTCTGTCCAAATAATCTTTCAGCCACTTTGCCGCTCCGTCCGATAAAAATACCACGCGCACTTTTTTCCCTTTTCCGCGGACAGTAAATTCAATTACTCCATTCTTTTTATTTTTAAAGTTGATGTCGCTCCGCTTTAATTTAGCAAGTTCTGAAACACGGAGCCCGGCAGAAAACAAAATTTCCAAAATCGCTTTGTCGCGCAAATCCCCTATTTTTGGTTTGCCATTCACTCCGGAAATTGGCGCGGAAAGCAATCGCTCTACTTCATCGGATTCTAAAAAACTCACCTCGCGCTCCGGCATTTTTGCCAATTCAATTTTTTCCGGCGCCAAACTTTTTATGTCGCGCTTGGAGAGAAATTTCAAAAAACTGCGCAGGGCTATCAGGTGATAATTTTGCGTGCTTTTTTTCAAGGCCTCGCCATCCGCGCCCGTCATCCGATTCAAATAAATACGATATCTCTGAATCATGGGCAAATTGATACCGGCCGGATTTAACATCCGTATTTTTTGCGATCGGCTGACGAAGTCAAAAAATCTGGTCAAATAAAACCGGTAATTATCTATGGTATTGGCGCTGCGGTTCCGCTCCACTTCCAAATATGACAAAAAATCATCAAGATATTTATTTTTTAACAACTCCTTCGCGTTATTTTTCATATTTTATCTTCTTTGTTTTCTTGCTTCTATTTTATTATACGACGCTTTGAATATAAAAACAAAGACCATAAAAAATCAATAGAGTTGACACTTTTTACCAAATGTGGTATATTACCATAATATTCTTATACATTTAATACGTTCAGCTCGGTTTGGCGGAAAATCATTGATTTTCCCTTTACTGGGGGACACGCAAAAATATGTTGGACAAAAAATCCAAAGAGAAAGTCATTAAAAAACATCAGACCCACGGGTCCGATACCGGCTCTGCCCAAGTGCAGATTGCCATTTTGACGGAAGAAATCCGCCAGCTTACAAAACATTTGCAAGCCCATAAAAAAGACAATTCCTCGCGCCGCGGCCTGCTTCGCAAAGTCAGCGAACGGCACAAACTTTTACAGTATCTTGCCCGCGAAGACAAAGTAGCGGCTGACAATTTGAAAGAAGAACTTAAAATTAGATAGGTTGATAGGTTATAGGTCTATAGGTTAATAGGTCGTTAGGTTTAAAACCTATCCGCCTATTCACCTAACCGCCTACTAACCTAACATATGATAAAACATCCCTCACAGCGCGTGGCCGTCTTAATTGACGTGCAAAATCTTTATTACTCCGCGCGCAATCTTTATAACGCCAAAGTAAATTTTGGCAACATCGTGGAAGACAGCGTAGCCGGCAGGCAGCTGACCCGCGCCATCGCCTACGTAGTGAAAACCAAAACCGGTGAAGAAAAACCGTTTTTTGAGGCGTTGGGGAAAGTCGGCATCGAAACAAAAGAAAAAGAATTGCAGATTTTTTTCGGCGGCGCCACCAAAGCCGACTGGGACGTGGGGCTCGCGATTGACGCTATTGTTCTCGCGGAAAAAGTTGATTCCATTGTCATTGTTTCCGGCGACGGAGATTTTTTGCCGCTCGTGCAATACTTGAAAATCACCAAAGGCGTTTATGTGGAAATTGCGGCTTTTCGCGAAACCACTTCTGCCAAAATTTTGGAAGCGGTTGATTCTTTTACCGATTTGTCCGCGGATAAGGCGCGGTATTTGATCGGCCCGAGAACCGCAAAAAAAGCGGAGTCCCGTAGTGAGCTTCGCTCTACTACCGGGGAAGTTGCGGAAAAAATTGTTAAACCGCACTCCGCTTCATCCTTCGCTAAAGCTATGGACGACAAGAATGATTCTCGAATCAAGCGCGGACGGCAAAGAATTCCGCTTTCGTCTTTAGAATAATTTTCTGATGTCCCCGGCTTTTATATATAATAGAAGGCCGGGGCAATTAGCAAATTAAAAAAATAATAGTTTTGGCAATAAAACAAAAAGATCTTGAAATCATCCTTCTTCGCCAAGGCTTCCCGCGTCGCTCTATACGAGCTATGCAGGACAGGCCGAAGGACAGGTCAAGCTCTGTAGTTTTACTGCCAGAACCAAAAAAACATTATGTCAAAAGACATAGAAACTTTTGAGATGGAGTGGGGCGGCAAATCTCTTAAAGTGGAAATTGGCAAAGTGGCCAAACAAGCCAACGGCAGCTGCCTGGTGCAGTATGGCGATACCACGGTGCTCGGCACGGTAGTGATGGGCGCTGTTCGGGAAGGGCTTGATTTCTTTCCTCTTACGGTGGAGTACGAAGAAAAAATGTACGCCGCCGGAAAAATAAAAAGCTCGCGCTTTATGAAACGCGAGGGCAGAGCGACGGACGAGGCGGTTCTCTCCGGACGCATGATTGACCGCGGTATTCGGCCTCTTTTTGATGGCCGGATGCGAAATGACATCCAGGTGATTACGACCATTTTATCAATTGATACGGAAAATGATCCGGACGTTCCGGCCATTATCGCGGCATCGCTCGCTCTCGCGATTTCCGACATTCCGTGGGACGGCCCCATCGGCGCCGTGCGCGTAGGACAGGTTGAAGGCGAGTGGGTATTGAATCCGACTTACGTTGCGCGTGAAAAAAGCACGCTTGACCTGGCTTTCTCCGGTACGCCTGACCGCGTCTTGATGATTGAGGCCGGCGCCAAAGAAGTGGATGAAAAAACTTTTTTTGAAGCGATTCTTTTCGGACAAAAACAATTAAAACCGTTGCAGAAATTTTTGGAAGACATTGTGAAAAAAATCGGCAAAGAAAAAATAAAAATTGAAACGCTCTTAAAAGAAGACGCGGAAACAACTGTGGAAAAAAATCAGATTATAGAAAAAGCAAAAAGCTTTTTGAACGAACATCTTGATACGTATCTTTTTTCCGATCCCAAACATTCCAAGGCCTCGCGCAAAGAAGCACTGGAAGATTTGAAAAATAAATTGGAAGAATATCTGAAGAGCGAAGAGGTCGGAAAAGACAAGCGCAAGTGGGCCGCGGAAATTTTTTATGAAGTGGCGGAAGCGCGCGTGACAAACGCGATTTTGAAAGAAAACAAGCGCGTTGACGGAAGAAAATTGGACGAAATCCGCTCGCTCACATCAGAAGTTGCTTACCTCCCCCGCGTGCACGGCTCCGGGCTTTTTTCCCGCGGCGACACGCAAGTTTTGTCTATCGTCACCTTGGGCTCGCCAGGTGATGAGCAAACTTTGGACGGCATGGAAGAAGTGGGTAAAAAACGCTATATGCATCATTACAATTTTCCGCCATACTCTGTCGGCGACGTGAAGCCCTTGCGAGGCCCGTCCCGCCGCGACATCGGCCATGGCGCCTTGGCGGAAAAAGCTTTGGCCAACATGATTCCTCCGAAAGAAGAATTTCCATATACCATCCGCGTGGTCTCCGAAGTTATGGGTTCCAACGGTTCCAGCTCCATGGGTTCCACTTGCGGATCAACTTTGGCTTTGATGGACGCGGGCGTGCCGATTAAAAAACCGGTGGCCGGCGTGGCCATGGGTTTGGCGTCTGATGAAAAAGGAAATTTCAAAGTTATTACAGATTTGCAGGACTTGGAGGACTCAAGCGGCGGAATGGATTTCAAAATCGCGGGATCGCGCGACGGCATTACAGCTGTGCAAATGGACACCAAAACGCGCGGACTTTCCAAAGATATTATTGAAGCGACTTTAACGCAAGCCAAAACCGGCCGGCTCCAAATTTTAGACGTGATGGCCGAGGCCATCGCCGCTCCGCGCGCCGAACTCTCGCCTTATGCCCCGCGCATTGAAACAATTCATATTAAAGTTGACAAAATCCGCGAAGTCATCGGCCCCGGCGGCAAGGTCATCAATGAAATTATTGATAAAACCGGCGTGCAGATTGATATTGAACAAGACGGCTCGGTCTTTATCACTTCGGTTTCCGCTGAAGGCATGATCAAGGCCAAAGAAATGATTAATGCCATCGTAGCCGAACCGGAAGTGGGTAAAATCTATCATGGAAAAGTTGTCCGCATTATGGACTTCGGCGCGTTTGTAGAATTTATGCCGGGCCAAGACGGCTTAGTGCATATTTCCGCGCTGGCTCCGTTCCGTGTCAACCAAGTTGAAGACGTGGTAAAGCTTGGCGATGAAATTCCGGTGAAACTCATGGAAGTTGATGATATGGGCAGAAATAATTTGTCATTAAAGGCCGCTCGCGAAGAATTGGGCGAACCTCAGGCCACCGAGCCCAAGGGCGGAAGCTCTTCGGGAGGATTTGACCAAGCCCCTCACCGCGGTTTTGATCCCACTTCGCCAAGGCTTCGCGGGACAGGTCGCGACGATCGCCGAGGAGGCGGTGGTGGAGGCGGCCGTGGCGGTAAACCATTTAGACGATAAAAACACTAAAAAAGACCCGCCTGGGTCTTTTTTAGTGCCCAAAGTCAAGACCTGTCTGGACTTTGGAACTTATCCACAGTTTTTGTGGATAAGTGGTGTGTATAAGTGGATAATTTTTGATTTTAAGCACCGCGCCTGTGGATATTTATGTTTATAAACCTGTCATCATAAAATAATTTTGCTAATTTTACATATTTCTATAATTGACAAGGGGTTAAAAAAATGATATACTGTAAGTAGACAATAAATCTTCTACCTCATCATTGATGGGCATAGAGGCGTCTAACATAGCTCTTTGGCACAACAATTCGCTAAAACTAGCGAATCCGCTCTTTCAAAAAAGTTCTCTTAACAGAGAAGATTCAAGAATTTTCCCTCTTCTCTACTGTTTCAATCTAAAATAAAAATAAAATAACAAAATAAAAAAAAGATTAAGCAGGAGCGCCCACATAAATAGACATATTGCATGGGTATAATGTCTGTTTGGGCTTGCACTCCGCAAAATGGTAGAGGAGCGTTCGTTACAAGGTGATGGTTGATAATGAGATTATCTGTCTTTATGAGTCCCCCTGTCCCGCGAAGCTTTATGCGAAGTGGGGCTTAGAGGGGCTGATATAGACGGATAAGCTCTATACCAATCACCAAAAGGGCCCACGGGTCTATAAACAACATTATTGGACCGTCTGTGCGGCCTTTTTTTATTCCGCAAATATGCGGAATAATCCTTCGTAGCTCCGAAGGAGCGAAGAATGGATATGTTTGGACGACCCTTCTACGCATGAAGCTACGAAGGGTTAATTTTGGATTACCAAAATTAAAAAATCCCGATTATTTCAACGCGTCAAACCTCGCTTTATATTCCAGGGCTTTTTGCTTGTCGCCCAATTCCATATAGATATTCGCCAAATTATAAAGCGCGTTTTTGTTTTCGCGGATATCCAAAGATTTTTCAAAATATTCTATTCCGCCCGCGACATCGCCATTATTTGTAAGATACGCGGCCAAATTTATCAAGCCGCCGACATAAACTTTTACGATTTCGTTGGCAAAATAATCCCCCGCCAGCCGCTTGTCTTTCAAAAATTCAAAATCATAATCTTTCCAAAAAATTTTATTTTTTTCCATCACGTCCGCCGGCTTCGTTGTTTCTTTTTTGCTTAAAATTCTATAGGCCGTTCCTTGCGAATAAAAATCATAATTCATTTTCAAAAATGAACTGGAATTTGTAATGGCGAAAAATTCCGTGTCCGGATTGTCCCGAATTAAATACGAGACATTGTCCGCGTATTTTTTGCCTCTTGCTTCCAATTCTTTTTTCTTGGCTTCTTGGTACCACGGATAAGTAAATAATTTGTCACTAATCAAAATCAAATCTTTTCTTTTTCCTAAAACCGTTTGTTCATACATGGTAGAACCGACCAGCGTATCGCCGTCGGTAATAAGAATTGAATTTTGCGGAATGGAATTAAAAATATCGCGCGTCGCGTTCTGTACCAAATAATTATTGTGGCGGCTTAAGTCATTAAAATGCGTGGCGAGAATAATTACAGGGAGAATAATTACAAGGAACGTCCTTGTTAATAACAAGGACGTTCCTTGTAATTTTTGAAGAAAAAATCCTAAGAATATTGCCATAATAATATACGACGGCAAAAAGTACCGCCATAAAATCATAATGTCTTGACTGTTGCCATAATTTCCCAAAAGCAAAATATTAAAAAATATTACGGACAGCCCGGCATAACAAAACGGCCGGTTTTTTTTGAACGCGACAATCACGCCGGCTAAAATAAAAATCAGTCCGAACCAGGTAAATTCGCGGCTAAACAGCCGGCCGGTTTCACCCAACATCAGTTTCCACGATTCCAACGAACGTGAGCCGATTTTGTCAGAATAATCGCTCTGGGTGATATAATTTATAAAATTTTCTATCGTAGATGGATTGCCCCAATTCATTGCCGGATGGGCGGCGGCGCGCCAAGGGATGTAAGCGTAAACAGCGAAAGCGACAGCCAGCCCCAAAAGAAACGAGAAAAAAATATGTTTGATGTTGCCCGAAGGAAATTCTTTCCGTATCGCCTTCAGAACGGCAAAAATCAAAAGAAAGGGCGCAATCAACACAAAAGACAGATGCGTGCCCGCGCCAATGCCGCAAACAGCCGCAAGCAAATAAAGATGTTTTGGTTTTTGCGATTCCAGCCAATACAAAAAAATAAAAATCGTTAGAGAAAAAAACAAGGCGGTCAAACTGTAAACTTGCAACATTGTGGAATGCGTCCAAAATGTAAATCCGAAAGCGAGCGAGAGGGCGGCGGCAATGGCTGAGGGGGAGGAGGCGGAAATTTTTTGCAGAATTAAAAATAAAATTCCAACTGTTGCCGCGCCGCAAATGGCGGAGAAAATATTCAGACGAAAGGCAAATTCAAACCACGGCAAGAGATATGAAAATAATTTTGCAAAAATTAAATATGTTGGAAATCCCGTGGGGTGGGCGATGCCCCAGGTATAAACCGCGGTGGCGATTTCTCCGGAGTCGCCGGTATAGACGGAGGGAGGGGCGGTAAAAAAATAAGCAACAAAACTAAATAAAAATAATCCCACAAAAGTTATAAAATTTTTATTTTTCATATCTTTTTTTGAATTGGAAAAATAAAAGAATGATTATTCCCAGCACCAGCATTCCATCCGCGATATTGAAAAAAGAAAAATTCATAAAATTTACATAATCAACTGTGTAGCCAAAAACGAAACGGTCAATCATATTGGACAGGCCGCCGAGAAGAATTAAAGCGAAAGAAAAAACTTTTAAATCCCCCACCCAACCTCCCCCTTGGAGTACCAAGGGGGAGGAGGCGAGGAGGGGGGTTTTGATTTCTTTTATTAAAAAATAAATAAAAATTGCCAACAAAATTATTCCCGCAAAATTATATAGCCACCCGCCAATCGGCAAAGAAAACGCGCCGGCGTAATTTTTATAAAAACCAAAACTTAAAAAATTACCCTCAATATTAATCGAGGGAGCAAAATATTTCATCATTCTATCAATAACAAATACCAATAATGGAATTGTTAAATATATTTTTTTCATTTTTTCCTTACTACTAACTACTTACTACCAACTACTTTCTTACGCTTCCAGTGTCAGTTTCTTTTTGCATTCAATACAGGCGGAAGAGACCGGACGCGCCAAAAGACGCTTTTCCGCAATCGGCTCTTTGCAGTATTTGCAGATTCCATAATTGCCGCTCTTTAGGCTTGCCAGCGCTTTATTTACATCAACGAGCGCTTTTTCCAGCGTGCTCTCCAAGGTCAATAGATTGGCATATTCGGTTACTTCAGCCGCATTCTCATCCGGCTTATCGCCTATTTCCGGAAAAGTAGCATTAAAATCAGCCTTATTCTTGGGGTCTTCTTTGGCAAAGGCATTAAGCTCATTTTCCAAGTCCTCTTTTTTAGCCAAAAGCTGTTCTTCTATCTTTTCTAAAAACTGTTGTGAAAATGATGTATTTGCCATATTTCTACAATTTAAGATTATTCTACTATTATACAGCATAAACCCGATGAGTCAAGCCCATAAAAATAGCTAATTTTAGCAAAATTATTAGTACGGGGGCTTGACAAAATCTTCAAAGTGTGCTATAATACCTGACAAAGACAATAAAGATAGAGCAGCCCGGGTGGCGAAACGGCAGACGCAAGGGACTTAAAATCCCCAGCCCAAAAGGCGTGAGGGTTCGATTCCCTCTCCGGGTACTGATTCGGCAATAGTCCCAAACAGAACCTTCACAAGAAAAGAGAGGAAAATGCCCAAGGGATTCAGTATCATCGAGGAGTGTGCTCAGTGGCTGCAGCTCGAAGTGGAGCTCTATCAGAGGCGGTTCGCTGATGACGACTGCCGCGCACCCTTGCCCCGCGAGGACACTGACGAGCCCGAGGTGGTGGAGAGGGCGGTACGCATGCGCCGCTCGCTCTCCGGAACCGGCTATAACCGAAGGATGGAGAAGAAGTCCACCCCCATCACAGTCAAGAGAACGTGGAGCTACCGGGTGCCGGTCGTACGCGATGGTATGATAGTGGGGCACGCGCGCCACACCGGTTCGTATGACGAGACCGTGGGCGAGAAGTTTTATTTCGCCCAGGCGCAGCGTTGCCACAGCGGCGTGGACAGCCGGCGCTACCGCCGCGGCGACACGACCGGAAAGATGATCGGCGGAAACCACCGCCGGCGCTCAAAGGATTACGATAGCGACCATCCGGTGCTCCGTCCCGTCGCGGTCCTTCTGGACACGTCCGACGGCGTCCGCCGCCTGCGCGTGGCCTAGACCCCACCAGTTCTTTTCCGGGCACACCTGCCCACCCCCGTTCTTCGCTTCCCCCTCCGCTAAAGCTTCGGAGGGACAGGAAAGCTACGAAGGACAGGCCGGCCCCGCTGTCAACCGACACGCGGGGCTTTTTCATTTCCCTTGATTTTTGTTACCAATATGTTAAGGTAAAAATGGTTCTCTGACAACCAATGAGGGGTACTGCGATGAAATCTTTTGCTTCCATGCTTTTTTGTTTTTTTGTTTCTATGCTGTCTTCCTGCGTTTCTCACAAACTGGAATCACCGGAAAAACTAACTATTAATACTCCCCCGCCTGGCGAAGGACATTGGGGAAAAGTTTCCGCAAAAAGAGACGGGCACTACAATGTCGCACTGACAGAGACAAGCAGTACTTGCGAACCAAAAGACGTGGTTCTGGCAGACGACTGGGACATTATTGACCTTGGAAATGGAAGGATGAAAATAAAATTCAGTAATAATGGCTGGTCATACTGGCCGGAAATAAATATCAAAGCCAGAAATGGCGGACAATTCAGCAATACCATTGCCACCCTGCCATTCCCCTGGCTTACCGGCGGATATCTCGCCCACAAAATGGAAATGAGTCAAGGCCTTCTTGCCAACAATGTTTTGTCCGCCGCCATCACATATAGTTATTTGAAAGGCGCGGATAAAAATGTAATTCCATATTGCGAACGGAAATTTCAAGCCCTGGGTTTCCGCCGTTTTGTTTCCAAGCGTAGTGTAGGAAAAACAACCGCGGGCGAATATGGCGCGAAGTTAACCGTCAAAAAAAATACTTGCGGTGTTGCCAAAGAACTGCCCCAAGTATTTTCTCTGGATGTGGTTCCGCAAGAAAAAGGTTTGTATAATCTCCGGATGTGGAGCTTCTTGATTGCCGATTTGGGTATTGCGCCGGACGGAACATTCAAGGATATGGTCATGGGCGATAATTCATATCTCATCACGGACGGACTATTAACGCCGGATTCCATCCATTTCAATCTCTATATCAAATACGGCCTCTACGCGTGCGAACAAGATTTGGAGATTGCGGGCACAAAACGTTTTGAAGAATCGGACGGCACAGACAGCGTGATTGATGGCGTTTATGGCGTTACCACGATTCTTACCATGAACACTTGCGACAACCGCCCACCAATCGCGCGTTTTCATCTAGACGCGATAAGTATGGATGCAGGTTCAATGCGCCTGGTGTTGGGAAATAAAGACTTCAGCGCCGCGCTTCACGGTCAAAACTTTTCCGCGTCATATTCCGGAATATCATCAAAAAATAAATTCAGCGGAACTATCACTCCGCAAGAATTTAGTGGCGAGCTTGCCATTAATGTGCATGAAATTGACATTATAAATCTCATGGAAAAAAACTGCTCTTTCCTTTATAAAGTCAGTGGATTCAAACTTTACAAACATAACTAGGGATTAGTGCGGATGGCGAATACGCCCACGAATCGCACGAATCAAAACGGCTCTTCATAAAAGCCGTTTTTTAATATTAGTGTAATTCGTGGCGCTACTGCGCATTCGTGTTATCCATTGTGCTGTATTCTAAACTGCGCGGCGCGGCGGATGTGTTCCGCGGTAATATCCGGCACGCCTTCCAAATCGGCCACGGTGCGCGAGAGTTTTAAAATACGGTGATAACCGCGCGCGGACAAATTATAAAAACTGCAAACGGTTTCCAATTTTGTTTTAGCCTCGGGAGAAAGCGCGCAATATTTTTCCAATAATTTATTTCCCATTTCCGCGTTGGTATAAATCCCCTCGCCACGGAAACGTTCCAGTTGAACTTTACGGCATTTTTCCACCCGTTCCCGAACTTGCGCGGATGAATCGCCAGCCGGAGCAAGTTGGAGTTTTGAGAGTTCCACGGCCGGCACTTCCACATGCAAATCAATGCGGTCCAAAAGAGGGCCGGAAACTTTTTTATGATAATTGGCAACCTGCGACGGCGAACATTGGCAAGTATGTTTGGGATCGCCATAATATCCGCAGGGGCAGGGATTTTTGGCCGCGAGCAAAATAAATTTTGCCGGGAAACGGCACACGCCGGAAATACGCGAAACCGTGACCACCCCGTCTTCCAGCGGCTGACGCAATGACTCTAAAACCGAGCGGCCGAATTCCGGAAGTTCGTCCAAAAAAAGCACGCCGCGATGCGCCAAGCTGATTTCACCGGGCTTGGGCGTGGAACCGCCGCCGATTAAGGCGATGTTTGATGCCGTGTGATGCGGAGTGCGGAACGGCCGGCGCGTCACGAGCGGGGCGTCGGGCGAAAGAAGCCCTGAAACGGAATAAATTTTTGAAACTTCCAAAATTTCTTCATAGGTCATGCGCGGCAAAATGGATGGCATGGCTTGCGCGAGTAAAGTTTTTCCCGAACCGGGGGGCCCTGAAAGCAAAATATTGTGCCCGCCGGCGGACGCCACTTCCATGGCGTACTTGGCCTGTTCCTGTCCGCGGATAAAAGCAAAATCATAATCATAATTTTGATCAAAACTTTTTTGGTCCAGCGCTTCGCCCGCGAAAGGCGCGACTTCTTTTTCTTTGCGCAAAAATTCCACCATCTCCTTCAAATTTTCCACTCCATAAATTTCCAAACCGCTGACCAGCGAGGCCTCGCGCGCGTTTTGCGCCGGTAAAATTATTTTTTTTATTCCCGCGTCGCGCGCCAAAAGCGCGCAAGAAAGCACGCCGGAAACCGGACGCAAAGCGCCATCCAGCGACAGTTCGCCTAAAAATAAAATCCGCTCGGATGGCTCGGGTATCACACCCTTTGATATTAAAATGCTGGTGGCGATGGGCAAGTCATAAAGAGAGCCTTCTTTTTTGATATCCGCGGGCGCCATATTAACCGTCACCTTAGTGCTGGGAAAAGAAAAACCGGAATTTTTTATGGCCGCTCGCACCCGCTCTTTTGATTCTTTAATTGACGCATCCGGAAGTCCGACAATTAAAAAAGCCGGTAAGCCGTTGGCAATATCCGACTCCACTTCCACCAATCTTCCATCCAGTCCTATTATTGTTGATGTTAAAACTTTAGGCATAAAAATAAGATATACCTTATGAAGTATATCTTATTATAATATTGTATATTTTGTCTACTCCCCGCATTCTTTGTTTGAACATTTCGTTGTTCCATTCTTGCCGGCCACCATGAGCGATTCGCAATCCGGACATTTCTCTCCGGTCGGGCGGGACCAGAGGGCAAAATTGCATTTTGGATAACTGGAACAGCCGAAAAATTCTTTTCCGCGCTTGGTGCGGCGGGAAACAACTTGTCCTGTTTTACACGAGGGACATGCTACGCCGGTCGCGTCATTTAGCGGTTTCATATTTTTGCATTTTGGATAACCGGAACAGCCTAAAAATTTTCCATACTTTCCTTCTTTAATCAGCATCTTAGCGCCGCATTTATTGCAAAATTCATCTGACTCTTTGATGGTTTCTTCCAATTTTTTTCCGTCCATGGGCATGGTAAATTTGCATTTGGGAAAAGCGCTGCAAGCTAAAAATTTTCCATAGCGCGACATTTTGGCAACCATGGGCGCGCCGCAAAGTTCGCACACCGCGTCAATTTTTTCCTGCACCGGTTCCACCTTTTGGACATCCTTATATTTTTCTTCCAAGTTTTTGTGGAACGGCTCATAAAATTCTTTAATCACCGGCTGCCATTCCGCCTTGCCTTCGGCAATGTCATCTAATGAGTCCTCCATTTTGGCGGTAAATTCATAATCAACAATTTGCGGGAAATTGGCAGTCAAAAGATCAATCACCATAAAAGCAACTTCTTTCGGTTCCAATTTTTTTGCCGCGTCGCGCTGGGTGTAGCCGCGTTCAATCAGCGTGGAAATAATTGGCGCGTAAGTGGATGGGCGGCCGATGCCGTGTTCTTCCATGGCCTTAACCAAGGCCGCATCGCTGTATCTTGCCGGCGGTTCGGTAAAATGCTGATTACCGGACAAATCTTTCAAATCCAATTTGTCGCCCACGGAGAGTTCCGGCAAAACCACATCTTTAGCATCAACGCCGTAAATTTTCAAAAAACCGTCAAACACCATCACGTTGCCATTGGCGCGGAACTCGGCACCGGCACCCGCGATGCTCAAAGTCGCTTGGCGGAAAATTGCGGCCTTAGCCACGGTGGACATAGCCCGCTTCCAAATCAATTCATAAAGGCGCAACTGATTTTTATTCAAAAATTCTTTCAAGTCTTGCGGCGTCCGGCTGGCCAATGACGGCCTGATGGCTTCGTGCGCTTCTTGCGCGCTTCTGGTTTTGGTTTTATATTCGCGTGATACTTCTTCAACATATTTCGCGCCCAGTTCGGATGCAACCCAGTTTTTCGCCTGCGAAATAAATTTTTCCGACAGCGTGCAAGAATCGGTGCGCATGTAAGTAATCAAACCCGTGTGTTTGCCCGAACCGATGTCCACGCCTTCATATAATTCTTGCGCGATTTTCATTGTCTGCTTGGCGGAAAAGCCAAGTTTTTTATTCGCTTCCTGTTGTAAAGATGAAGTATTAAAAGGAGCGGACGGCTGTTTGTGCACTTCTTTTTCTTTGAGGTCGGAAACTTTATATTCCGCATTTTTCAAACGGCTAACAATTTCATCAACCTGCTCCTTGTTTTTCAAATCCATTTTTTCAATGGCTTTTTCATCAAGGCTGTGAAGCTTGGCCTGGATTTCCTTATCATCCCCAGTAGTAGAGCTAAGCTCACTACGGGGCTTCGTTTTCAAAAATAACGCCTCAATAGACCAATATTCTTCCGGCGTGAAGGCCTTGATTTCTTTTTCTCTTTCTATAATAAAACGCAAGGCGGATGACTGCACGCGTCCGGCGGAAAGTCCGCGCGCGACTTTTTTCCATAAAAATGGCGAAAGCTCATAACCCACGAGGCGATCCAAAACGCGCCGCGCTTGTTGAGCGTTAACCAAATTCATATCAATAGGACGCGGAGCATCCAGCGCTTCGGTAATGGCTTCCTCCGTAATTTCATGAAAGGTAATGCGTTTGGCGTCTTTCGGCTCAACGCCCAAGACCGTGCACAAATGCCAAGAAATGGCCTCGCCTTCGCGGTCATGATCAGTACCGAAATAGATTTCCTTGGCTTTCTTCCCCAATTTTTTCAACTCGTTCACTCTTTTTGATTTATCGCGCGGAGTGATATAGTGCGGCAAAAATCCATTTTCAATATCAATGCCCATATCGCTTTTTGGCAAATCCCTGATGTGGCCAAAAGAAGATACGACTTCGTATTTTCCATCCAAAATTCCGGTAATGGTTTTTGCTTTTGTCGGCGACTCTACAATTAATAATTTCATACCCAGTAAGACAACTTTGAAAATAGCCAATCTAATTTTATTAACCAATATCCAAAGTCACCTAATTATTGTTTTGCTCAGCAAAACCAAGATCAATTTTTCTCGTTATACCTTCGGCATAACGATGGTCAAAGTTGATCTTACTGGGCATAAATTAAAATGTTGATTTTCTGAGTTTAATAATTTGTTCTTCCGGATACCAATATTCCCTCAACTCGCCTGCCAAAAATATTGACCCCGTTATCATCAGTAAATCATTATTGCGCAATCTTGGCAAAATGTCAAGCAGGGCGTCTTTTGCCAGATGAAAATATTTTGTTTTTTTGCGCGCCGCTTTGGGAACGGAATTCAGCCAGTCGGCGCGGCTCCGGCACTTGCGAAACGGATTCCTAAACCGCGTTAAATATATTTTATCAAAATGCTGAAAAAATTCAGACAAAATTTTTACTTTTTTATTTTTGGACATGGCGATAATTAAATAGCTTGTAGCTTGTAGCTTGTAGCTTGTAGTCAGAAAATCCAGGCCGGCCTTTAGTTTGTCATCATTGTGCGCGCCATCTATTATTATAAGTGGTTTTTTTGATACAACTTCCAGCCGCGCGGAATATTGCGTTGCGAGCAATCCTTTTTTTATAGCCGCTGGCGGAACTCTCAGATCCTTGGCGCATTCTATCGCGAGCGCCGCGTTTTTGGCCTGATGATCTCCTAAAAGACGCAATTTATAATGCTCTTTTTTATATTCAAATTCCGTGCCGTCTAAATCCGTTTTAATGTTTTTCAGGTTCTTGTGCTCCGCCATTCTGCATTCTGCATTCTGCATTCTGCATTTTTTTATAAATATTTTCAATATTTTTTTGCGCTTCTCACCAGTTAAAAGCGGGGTGCCGCGTTTTATAATTCCCGCTTTTTCTTTGGCCACATCCGCCAGCGTCGGGCCGATAATATCAAGATGGTCGCGGCCGATGTTGGTAATAATAGTATAAACCGGATTTTTTATGGCATTGGTTGCGTCGCGGCGGCCGCCCATTCCGGTTTCAATAACGGCGTGTTTACACTTCATTTTCTTAAAATACAAAATAGCAATGATGAAAGTAAATTCAAAAAAGTTGAGAGAAGTTCCGGATACATCCATCTTATTTTTTAAAAAATTTACAAGCTCCACCAAATCTTTTTCATTAATATATTTTTCACCGACCTTAATACGTTCGCAATATGTTGTAGTGTGCGGGGAAGTATAAAGTCCCGTCTTGTGCCCGGCGGAAGATAAAATATTTTGCAACATGGCCGCAACCGAGCCCTTGCCCGAGGTGCCGGCAATATGGATTATTTTTAATTTTTTTTCCGGATTTCCCAAAAATCGCAAAAAATCCCGCACTTTTTTCACATGCTCTTCAGCCCGTTTTTTCGTCCGTCCTTCCATCGCGGAAATGTTGGCAAGCGATTCAATAAAATCAACCGCCTTGTGATAGGTTTTTATTTTATATTTTAACATATTTTCCTCTGATGTTTTTTATAACACCCTCCATTTCCAAGTCGGTAAGCGCCCCCATTAAATCAGCAATAGCCGTTCCTGTCAAGCGCGCGAGCTCATCCATTTCCAGGCCGTCGCCCGTCAAATTTTCTAAAATATTTTTTTCTATTTCATTTTTCGGCGCGTATTCTTTTTTTTCTTTTTTATCATCCAGGCCGTAAAATTCCAAAATATCTTCCGCTGACACAATTGGATGCGCGCCGTATTTAATCAAATAATTTACGCCCTCTGAGTTGGGGCTGAAAATACTCCCGGGAATAGCAAAAATATCCGTGCCATATTCAAGACCTAGTTTGGCCGTAATCAAAGTGCCGGATTTTTTTCCGCCTTCTATTATTAATATGCCGCGGGATATACCCGCAATGATCCTGTTCCTCATGGGAAAATGAAACAGCTGAGTGCGGATGCCGGGCGGAATTTCCGTAAGCAGGAGGCCGCCAGTTTCAATAATTTTTTTCGCCAAGGTTAAATTTGATTTCGGGTAAATGGAGAGCTCGTCCAGCCCCGAACCCAAGACGGCCGCGGTTTTTTGTCCGCTCTTCACGGTAATTTCATGCGCCAGGCCGTCCACGCCGTAAGCCAGGCCGGAGATAATAACAAAATGCGGGCATAAATCTTTCACCAGCATCTCGCCCGCTCTCCGCCCGTACTCCGTCATTCTGCGGCTCCCGATAACAGCCAAACAATTATTCTTCAAAACATCCAAATCGCCTTTGTAAAATAAAATCGGCGGCGGGTCAAAAATATTTTTTAGCGCCGCGGGATAGTCCGCATCGAGGATGGTGATGATTTTTATATCGCCCAAGGTGTCATTGCGAACCCTGTAATCAGGGTGAAGCAATCCCGTCTTAAACGAGATTGCTTCGTCGCCAGGCCTCCTCGCAATGACAGAAAAAGAAGCTCGTTCTTCCAAAAAATCATCCAGCGCCTTTCCGCCGATTTCCAATTTCAAAAAAGCGTCTTTCGGCGCCGTCAGAACTTTTTTCAAGTCGGAAAATCCCAGGAGGATTTTCCGCAACTCAACCGGCTTGTAGTAAAAATACCGACTTAATAAAACCAGCAACTCTTCTTTCATACTTCTAATTTCTATTTTCTAAATTCTAATTTCTAACTACTGCACCGTCACATTTATATTCCTCTCTTTATTTCCGCCCACATCTTGAATCACGGCTTTTATTTCATAATTTCCACTGCCTACGCCGTCGCCCTGCCAGACCACCGATGAATAGCCGGCCGGATTTTGCATTTCGCTGATTTTATTATAATTATTTTCGCCGGCCTTGGTGTACCAAAACGCCACGCCCGCTACTCCGGATAAATTAAAAGTTATGTTGATGGGAAACGAACTGATGATGGAATTATTTTTTGGCGAAATCCATGAAATATCTGAGGTGGAAACGCCAGAAGTGATATTGATATAAATTTCATGTGAATTGCTATTATCTATATCATCATACGCCACAGCCTTAAATATATGAAACCCCTTTCCAACGTCCGCGGGCAAATTGATGTTTCCGTAAAACGGGCTTTGCATTGATGTGGCCACTAATTTTCCGTCCAAATAATATTCCACGCGGGAAACGCCGCGCGGCGCCGAGGCTTTGACGGCGGCTAAAAATGTTTTTCCCACCGACGCATTATTTTGCGGCGAAGTAATGGTAATTTCCGGCTTATTCGCGGGAATATGCAAATCATCATATCCGGCCGGCGGAAGCTCGCTCATTATCCCCTGCTTCGCGGCCCATGTCTGCAGAGCTCCTTCCCAAGCCGCGTAAAACGGATCCTTGGCAGGGTCCTCCGGCGGCGGTCCTTGAGGATTATCTTTATCCGCGTAATATAAAATACTATGAATTTCTTTATATACTTTCTCAATAACAAATGACGATGGTGTGAGATCTGTGGCCAATTTTCCTGATGCCTTATCAATTTTTACGACTCCGCCGGGCAATTGCTCGCCATCCAAAATCGGCTTGCCTGTAATCATGGGTTTTGGTTTTACAAATTGCAAAGTTTTGTCTTTGGCCGCGGCTTTCATGAAAGCGTTCCAAATTGGCGCGGCCACAACCGAACCGTCCGCCTTGGCCTTCATGGCTTTGTTGTTGT
Organism: uncultured Gammaproteobacteria bacterium; assembly: GCA_964522845.1. GTDB lineage: Bacteria > Patescibacteriota > Patescibacteriia > CAZFZQ01. The sequence goes on from CAZFZQ010000010.1 coordinate 18,365, forward strand.
TATTGCCCACCCAAACGCCCGCCGCGAGCTCGGGCGTGTATCCAACGGTCCAGGCGTCGTGATTGTCATTGGTGGTACCAGTTTTGACCGCGGACGGAAATCCGAGATTCAAATAATTCTTCGCGCCAAAAATATATTCGCGCGCGGAATTGTCAGACAAAATATCATTAATTTGCCGCGCCACTTCTTCATTCATAACTTTTTTCAAATTCGGCTTATGTTCATATAAAACGCGGCCGGAAGAGTCTTCAACTTTTATAATCGGCGAAATTTCCGCCACTGATCCGTCATTGGCAAAAGCCGTAAAGGCTTGGACGTGTTCCACGAGCTTCACTTCGCCGCCGCCCAAAACCAGGGATAATCCAAAACGCGAACGATCTTTTAATGTTGTGTATCCCAGCGAATCGGCAAGGTCTAAAACATTACTTACACCCGCGAGATATAAAGTTTTCACAGCCGGAATGTTGAGCGAGCCGGCCAGCGCTTGCTTGGCGGAAACAAGGCCGTGTTCTTTGCCATCATAATTTTTTGGCGTGTAGCCGTCTTTTTCCGCCTGCGTCGGAAAAGTTGTTTCCACGTCTTCCAAAATCATATTCGGCGTATAGCCGCGCGCAAAAGCTTCGGCGTAGACAATGGGCTTGAAAGACGAGCCGGGCTGGCGCGGACGGATGGCCACATTCACATTACCATCGATACTTTTATCAAAATAATCCACCGAGCCGACCATGGATAAAATTTCTCCGGTCTTGGGATCGGCGGCCACGAATGCGGCGTTAGTTGCGGCGTAAGAATTTATATTTTTTCTATTATCCGTAAGAATTTTTTCCGCCAGCTTTTGATCGTCCATATTGAGCGAGGTTGTAACCTTGAGCCCGCCCTCTTCCACCATTCTCTCGCCAAACATGTCGCTCAAAAAATCTTTCACGTAAAAAACAAAATGCGGCGCGGTAATATAAACGCGATTGTCTTGCAATTTTCCAAAAAGATCTTCTTTTTTTGCGGCCACAGCTTCGGTATGGCTAATATAATTTTGCTCCGCCATGGCGTCTATTACATATTTATACCGCGCAGTCAGGGCGTCGCGATTAGACCCATAAGGAGAATAATATGACGGCGCTTTGGGAAGCGAGGCCAAAAAAGCCGCTTCCGCAATATCCAAATCTTTGGCCGCTTTTCCAAAAAATCTCCGGGCGGCCGAACCAATACCATAAGTCACGGAACCATAGGGAATCTCGTTCAAATACATTTTCAAAATTTCATCCTTGCTGAATTTTTGTTCCAACTGAACGGTCAAAACTATTTCTTTGAGCTTTCTGGTGTAGGTTTTTTCCGGCGTCAAAATCGCGTTTTTTACAAATTGCTGGGTAATGGTGGAGCCGCTGACTTTTGTGCCCTTTGTAAGATTGGATAAAATTGAGCGCGCAATGCCTTTCCAGCTGATGCCGTGATGGTTATAAAAATTTCGGTCTTCGGCCGAAAGCGTGGCATATTTTACATACGGCGAAATTTCATCCAAAGAAAGCATGGTGCGGTTTTGATCGCCATAAACTTCATAAAGCAGGGTTTTGCCGTCGCGGTCGTAAATTTTTGTTGATTGTTTTAGCTGGCGGTCAATCATTCTGTCCGGACTCGGCAGATATTGCATAAGCCACGCGTAATACCCCGCGCCAACCGTTCCGCCGACAAACATCAAAAGCAAAAATAGTAAAAATAAAGTGGAGAGTTGTTTTCTCCATTTTGATTTTTTTCTATTGATGGAATCGGGCGGCAACTCTCTTTTTTTGAAAACCGGCCCGTTATCCCGCCATTTTTTAGGGGAAAATAATTTCATAAAATCAATATTTACAATATCATAAAAGGTCATTTTTTTCAAGATAAAATCCCGCCGAGCGGGATTTTCCTTACTACTTGCTACTTACTACCAACTACTGCTTAATCGGCATTACGATATATAAATAGGAGGGGTCGCCAACAGGGCGCATAACGCATGGGCTATTTTCATCAATAACATCCAGTGTTATTTCCAGCGTTCCGACGTTCCCAAGCCCATCAACAAGATATTTGTGATTTAAAACAATTTTGTTGGTAACGCCAAGAACTTCGCCGCCAATTTTTGTTCTTTGCTCGCCGGTTTGGTTGTCTGTTGAATAAACCTCAATGCCCTCGCCCGGCGTTATATTTATTTTTACGTCATTTAGCCCGGAGCGGGAAAAAAGCGAGGCGCTTCGCGTACCTGTCAAAAATTCTTTAACCGGAAGAGTGCCCCTGGTGCTGTGTTCTTTAGGAATAATCTGAGCATAATCAGGAAAAACTCCCTCCACCAAGCGCGAAGTAAGCTCCGTACCATTATATTTGAAATAAATCTGCCCCTCATCCAAAGAAATTTCCAAAAGATCCTCTTCGCCCGCGACCGCGGATAAAATATTGGCTAATTCCCAAACCGTGCGAAGCGGGAGAATGGCCGAAACATTGTCTTTTGCTGATTTTAGATCAAGCTTTATCTTTTTTTCCGCCAAACGGAAGCTGTCGGTCGCAACCAGTGTCATCATGCCGTCCTCCTTGTTAAAGCTTATATAAACTCCGGAAATTTCCGGCCGGGTTTCGTTGGGCAAAACAGAAAAAGAAATTTGCGCCAGGCCTTTTTTCAAAACGTCGCCGCTCAAATAAAAACTGTATTTTTTATTTATTTCCGGAATAATCGGATAGTCGTCCGGCACAATGCCTTTTATTTTTGTTTTATGGTTTCCGCAGCCCACGTGCAAAAAATCATCTTCCAATGAAATACTGATGTTTTCTTTGGGCAAAAGCGCCACATAATCGGACAAAAGCTTTGCCGGTACGGTATAACTCCCCTCCTCATCCGACTTGCCGCGGATCTTTGTGACCACCGCGATTTCCAAATTGGTGGAAACAAGTTTTAGGAGATTGTTTTCAACTTTCAATAAAACATTATTTAATATTGGAAGATTGATGTTTTTTGTATTTATGTGGCTGGCTGCCAAAAGTCCTTGATGAAGATTTTCTTGCGTGCAAATGAATTTCATATGTATATGTCTTTATTTATATTTTAGTTAATTAAAACAGTAGAAGTAGTAGGCGTGGGGATGGCGGGGATAAGTCGGGCGTTTCAGAAAAAAAGAGGTCAATAAAAACAAATTATTAAGACCCCCTTTGTTTATAACTTAATGCGTAACCGTTGATAACTTCTTGCTCCCTGTTAATGGTTTTTTAAAATTCAAATTTTTATAAACAAGTTATGAAATATCACACACCCACCATACACAGGTTGTCCCCAGTTATCCAAGCGCTGTGGAATTGTAAACATTTTGCTTGATAGTTTCCAACTCTTGTTTCATTTGAATGTTTATTTCCGTTTCTTTGCCGATTTTGCTGCAGGCGTGCATCACGGTGGTGTGGTCGC
>CAZFZQ010000011.1:0-21637 GCA_964522845.1 uncultured Gammaproteobacteria bacterium
AATTATATGTCTCAACCGGAGACAGCAAAGTTACATTTTTAAATGTCTAAATGCGTACCCCGCCTGCGCCTAAAAATAAAAAAGAACCCGCGTCGGATTCTTTAGCTTTTCTTGGGGTTTTTACCCGCTTTTTTCCGCTGTTTTGGCATAATCGCTTCTGCCGGTTTTTTAATGAATTTCTTAAACGATCGGCGCGAATACTTTTTCAGCTTGGCTCGTTTTTTACATTCATCAATAATGCTCTCGGCTTCTTCCGGCGTCATTTCCAAAACTTTCAAAAACATCTCGCCTTCAACAACTTTCATAGATTGCAACCGCCTCAAGAGATCTGTCCGTCCAAGGCTCGATTTTTGCTTTTTTTCAACCGCAGTTGCCGGCGCTTTACCGCGCTCTTTTTCACACGGCGCGATTGTTTGCTTAAACACTCTTTGGTAAGCACGGCGCAATTTTTCCAATATTCCTTTCTCGATCTGCCGGATTCTTTCGCGGCTTAAGCCAAAATCTTTTCCAACTTCTTCCAGGGTTCTGGTTTCGCCCTTGTCTTTGCCAATCCCAAATCGTTCAAAGATAATTTTCTTTTCTTTATCGCTTAAACGCGCGGCCGGCAATAATCTTTCCAAAATATCTTGCGCTTCAAGCATCTCAATGCCGTCGTCCGGCAGCTTCACGCGCGTGTCGGCGATAACATCTTCGTAAGCCAATCCTTCGCCGTTGTCATTGGAACCGTGGCCTTGAATTTTTTTATCAAGAGAAACCACATTATCACAGAACACGGTGCGCTCTTTTATTTGCCACAGGGTCATTCCGCCGAAAAATCGCAAAGGCCTATCCGGCAAAACATCCGCGCTCATTGCTTTTGTTAAAAATTTTTGGCATAGCCCGTTCAATTGATGAGCATGGACAGCTACTCTGACGGCGCGGAAATTTTGATTTAGCAGCGTTCTTTGTATGGCCTGGCGGATCCAGATGGCCGCGTAAGTGGATAACATGCATTCCTTGCTCGGGTCAAATTTCAGAACCGCCCGGCGCAAACCAAAATTTCCATATTGCACCAAATCCCAAATATCAACCATCGCCTTGATTTTTTTAGGAAAGCACCTGAAAATTTTCCCCGCGATATCAAAAACCAATCGCTGGTTATGGATGATCAATTTGTCCATAGACGGAGATGATGAAGACAAGCCGGCCAATACCTTTTTTATCTTTTTTTCTATTATCTCTTTTTTCGCCTCATCATTTTCTTTGGCTCCCTCTTTTTCCAAATCGTCCAATGTTTTCAACAATATCAATTCCTTGGGCAAATCTTTCTGCGCCCGCAAAATAAGTTTTAGCGTTTCTTTCCGATCGAGCAATTTGTGCCCGCAGAATATTTTTTTGTAATGTTCTCCGTGGCTATCGTTATCTTTTTCGTCTTTTTGGACCATTGCCGTCACCCCTTTGTCAAAGGACGTTTGCTCCGACACATTAGCACCTTTCCTCCTCTGCGTCAACTAAAAAACGCGGCCTTTTTTAACCGCGTTTTTTATTTTTTTTATTATGCTTCCACCTCCGCGACCGAATTATAATATTCCAAAAGTTCGGCCAAGTCCTGTTCCGCGGGTTCGTTGCCAAAATTTACCCAGCGCTCTTCCATTTCATCAACCTTGCCCATAATTTCTACCTGCCAATTGGGAAGTTTAGCAGATAATTCCCGCAAAGATCCGATTTGCGCGTCAATGCGCCGAACTTTTTCCTCGCCCTCTTTTACAAATTCATCAAATTCCATTTTGCGTGATTTGTGGATTTCTTCCCACGTTTCTTGGTGCACTATCCGGTGCACTTCATGCTCCGCTTCCTTAAATAACGCCATGTCGGAGGCGGATAAATATTCTTCAAGAACTTTATTTTGGCGGATTTTTTCTATGTCCCCGCCCTCATGCAAAAACTTGTCAAAACGCGCGCGGACATCCGTGTCTTTAATAAATTTATGGATGCCAATTTCTTCTTTTATCCGGCAGCAGGTGTTAAAAATTTTCATGTACGCGTAAATTTGCGGATATGCCATTTTGGCAAATTCAATCATCCGCTCGCGCTTGTCGTCGGAAATCGTAACGAACGATTCTTTTTCTTTTTCCAAAATCCCCTGCGGGATATTTTCTAAAAAACTTTTGAAATTTTCCATAAAGGCCATATTTTTTTAATTTAATTATCTCTCTTTTACTTTACAACAATCCGCGAGAAAAACAAAATCCCGCTTGCGCGGGACTTTGATTTTTTATTCTGTTTTTACTTCTTCGATTTTTTCCTCTTTGCTTTCTTGTTTCTTTATTTTCTTATTTTCCGGCTCAGGTTTTTTTAAGCTTAATCCCAGCCGATGATCTTTTGGTTCAATAGTGATGATGAAAAATTCCAACTCGTCGCCGGGTTTTACATCTTCAATTTTCACATCACCCAATTCTGACACGTGCGCCAGGCCGTGAATGTCGGTATCAAGTTCCACGAACAATCCGAACGGATTTATTTTCACGACCTTGCCTTTTACTTTTTCACCGATGGTATATTTTTCCGCCACGGCTTTCCACGGATCTTCTTGCAAACGCTTGGTGGAAAGGAAGATGCGCGAGCCCGCGATGTTCACAATCGCGGCTTTCACTTTGTCGCCGATTTTGTAAAGTTCCTGCGGATTGTCAATTCTCTGCCAGGCCAATTCGGAAATATGAATCAACCCTTCCAGCTCGCCGAATTTCAAGAACACGCCGAAGTCGGTCACAGCCGTAATTTCGCCTTCCACCGTATCGCCCACTTTATGTTTGGCAATATTTTCTTTTTGGTCTTCTTCCCAAATTTGTTTTTCGGAAAAAATTAATTTGTCCTCGGCCTGGATGGCGTCCAAAACTTTAACATCAACATCCTTGCCGATCAACCGGCGCAAACGTTCCAAAATTTTGCTCTTGTCGCCGCCCTGCACGCGCGGATAATGATCCGGCGATAATTGCGAAACCGGAATAAAACCGGTCACGCCCAAAAGTTTTGCCATTAAGCCGCCTTTGTTGGCTTCTTGAATTTTTACTTTGATCCTTTCACCGGACTTGCGGAGGTTGTCCAACTTAGTCCACGTGCGCTGTTCGCCCGCGAACTTGAACGACAATTCCACGTCGCCATTTTCGTTTTCCAAATCCACAACCGTGGCTTCTATTTCGTCGCCCATTTTCAGGGTGGCGAATTCCTCTGCTTCATAAAGTTCATTGCCGCGGACCACGCCCACGCGATAGCCGGACAAATCAATCTTCACTTCGTTTTTCGTGATTGAAAGAATCGTGCCCTTTACCAAATCTCCTGCTTTCGGAATTTGCAAATAGGTTTTGTCTTTCAAAAGCTCTTTTAGTTCCTCCCCGCCCTTCGTAGCTTCATGCGAAGAAGGGGCTTTTATATCTTTGTCGTTTGCCATATATTTATAGAAAACTACCCGTTCTTCGCCCTCACGGGCTACGAAGGGTTATTCTGTTGTCAGACAACAGAATAAAAAAAACGCAGCTCGGGACAACGCATGCGCTTCTATTTAATAATTAAGCGTCCCGAATGTTCAAAATAATATTAACACGCCCTTGACAAACTGTCAAATAACTGGTATTCTCTGGTATTCTCCTCCCATAAGGAGGCACGAGATGAAATTCCTCTCCAGCCCGGCACAGCTAAGAAAAGTGAAGCTTAACGGCTCTTTTGAAACCACCACTATTCTCAAAAATAATGAACCGATCGCCGTTCTAATGAACATTTTGGAATACAAATCCCTAATGTCTATGGTGCGAGAAGGTGAAAGAGCACGAAGAGATCCCGAAGGATACAAGCAGGAAATGGAAGCGCATCGCGCATTTATGCGGGACGGAGTTCCGCCGGATGCGGTGGATTTGGACGACCTGAATCCCGATCTCACATTGAAAAACCCACCAAAAGCGCCGGTGGACAGCACATTTGAACCATCAAACCCAAAAGACAAGAGCGAGTAGCCAACCCGGCCAGAAAACATTTCTGGCTTTTTTAATATTCCGGGAGTTGACTTTTTGTAAAGCCCCCTATAATATATAGAAGGTTCTTGAACAATAGGAGCGAAAGATGGGAAAAGGAATCGTTGTTGTTGGCGCGCAGTGGGGAGACGAGGGTAAAGGCAAGGTCGTAGATTTGTATGGTGAAGGGGCTGATGTTGTTGTTCGCTGGGGCGGAGGAAATAATGCCGGGCATACTCTGGAAGTCGCCGGCCAAAAACTAATTCTTCACCTCATTCCTTCCGCGGCAATGCATCTGGGAAAACTCTTGGTGCTTGGCGACCAGATGGTAATTGACCTCAAGGTTCTTTGGCAAGAAATCACGGAACTGAAAAAAATCGGCCTCCTGCGAGACGCCGAGCAATTCTTGAGGATTTCAAAGCTGGCGCATATCTTGATGCCGTATCATGTTCGGCTTGATCAATTGCGCGAATCCGCTTCCAACAAAGAAATCGGCACAACCGGACGCGGCATCGGCCCGGCATATGAATTTAAAGCCGCGCGTACACCAGCAATCAGAATGGGCGCGCTAAAATATCCGGAATTGTTTGAGTCCTTGGTCACCAAAGCCCTCAAAGAAGCCAACTGGAAAATCAGGCGGCTTGGCGGGGAAACTTTCAAAACCAAAGAAATGATCGCTTATCTGGAAGAAGCCCGTGAGCATCTTCTGCCGTATATCGCGAATACTAACAGAATTATCTACAGCGCTTGCCAAACCGGAAAAAACGTTTTGTTTGAAGGCGCGCAGGGAGCCGCCTTGGACATTGACCACGGAACATTCCCGTTTCTCACTTCGTCCAACACGCTTTCCGCCTCAGCTTGTCTCGGAAGCGGCATCGGCCCGCAAATGATTTCTGAAGTTATCGGTATTTCCAAAGCCTACGCCACGCGAGTTGGCAAAGGCCCGTTCCCGACCAAAATCGGGGGTGAACTGGAAGAAAAACTCCGGCAAGCAGGCCGAGAATTTGGCGCCACCACAGGCCGTCCGCGCTACTGCGGCTGGCTGGATCTTCCGCAACTAAAATATTCAGCGCGGCTAAACGGAATGTCCGGACTCTTTATTACCAAGCTGGATGTTTTGCGCGGAATTCATCCTGTCCGCATTTGCATTGCATATCAAATTGGCAATGAAAAATTCATCAATATGGACGATGTGGATACAGAGGTTCTTGATTCCGTAACACCGATATATCATGACCTTCCCGGATTTGACGAAGACATTGTGAACGCCAGAACACTTGACGAACTGCCGGAAAACGCGCGAAGAATTGTGAGTACGATCAGCGCCGGCGCAGGAGTGCTTCTTTCCGGCGTCTCTGTCGGACCGAATCGCGAACAGACAATTTGGCTCAAAAAACCATAAAAACACAAAATCCCCTAACGCAACGGGGGATTTTTTAAATCTTGACAGCGGTTCTCCACCGTGCTAATATCAAAAAAGAAAAGGAGGTATCAGTGGCCATATGTAATCTGATAAAAATCGTTTTTAACGTTCCATTGCACAAAATCCCCTACACCAATCCTTTCTCTTCCGGCGGCGTATCTCCGGGCGGCGCAATTTTCCGATGGAAAGATATCTACAAGGTTGATTTCAGGAATAAAACCATTATTCTTCAACCCGGGCACAAATTTGTAGAACGCTTCGCCAAAAAAAATCGAGGAATAATTAGAATACGGTCCGGAGAAAACGAATGTGTTCTTTCACCGGCGCTAATCAAATATGCCGACACCGTCCAGGCGGATATTCCTAAAAAACTGTTGTGCCCGAAGAGAAAAACCCAAATGGCTTTTCAGGCCAGGATGCCCTATGAGACATGGTGGTTCATCGGCAGTCCGTTCTTTAAAAAAATGCGCGCAAATGGATCAATTCTGGATATGAAAGCGACACATTATAACAATATTTCCACGATTGATTTCATCATCAGGCGGCGATACGCCAAAACATTCACTAAAAAATTCTTTGAAGCAAAATTGACGCCGCCCGGCAGAGAGTGGATGCTCTTAAGCCACGCGACAAGCGCAAAAACATTGAACGATTAAACCATAATCCCCAATTTAGGGGATTTTTTATTTTCCTCCCTCTTGGTAATCCAAGGGGGAGGTGGCTTCTTAGCCGGTGGGGGATGTAAAGGGGGCTTTGACTTTTCCTTCCTATTATTATATAGTGTCATCATGAAAAACCAACCGCTTCTAAAAAATCTCCTTCTCTTCCTCATAATTTTCTTGGCCATTGCCGGGCTTTTTTCAACTTACAACACGCAAACCAAAAAAATAGAAAACAAAGATATTGCCACGCTGGTCAATCAAATTGAATCCGGCGATGTAAAATCAATCGAAATCCAAGACAACCGGCTTTTGGCCACATTAAAAAACGACACGCAAGAAAATATTCTAAAAGAGCCGCAGGACAGTTTGTCGGCTTTATTGAAAAATTACAACGTCACACCGGAAAAAATGAAAGCCGTGAATGTCCAGGTTAAAGAAAAGTCCGGAGCCGCGTATTGGATGGAAACGCTTTTGCCGTTTCTGATTCCTTTTATTTTCATCGGTATCTTCATTTATATAATGACGCGGCAAATCCAGGGCGCGAACACCAAGGCCATGAGCTTCGGCAAATCCGGTGCAAAGGAAAATGACAAAAAATCAAAAGACAAAATAACTTTTGACGATGTGGCGGGTGTAAAAGAAGCAAAAGTAGAACTTCTTGAGGTGGTGGAATTTTTGAAAAGCCCCAAAAAATTTACCGCCATCGGCGCAAAAATTCCCAAGGGCGTTCTTTTGATGGGCTCGCCCGGAACAGGAAAAACCTTGCTTGCTCGCGCAGTTGCCGGTGAAGCCGGTGTGCCATTTTTGCACATATCAGGTTCGGAATTTGTGGAAATGTTTGTGGGCGTGGGCGCCTCGCGCGTGCGCGATCTTTTTGACAAAGCAAAAAAACAAGCGCCTTGCATAGTTTTTATTGACGAGATTGACGCTGTCGGACGCCAGCGTGGAGCGGGACTTGGCGGATCGCACGACGAACGCGAACAAACCTTAAATCAAATTTTGGTGGAGATGGATGGCTTTGCGCCAAATCAGGGAGTTATCGTGATGGCCGCAACCAACCGGCCGGATGTTTTGGACCCCGCGCTTCTTCGCCCGGGACGTTTTGACCGGCGCGTTGTTTTGGATATGCCGGACATTGACGACCGCGAAAAAATTATAACGATTCATTCCAAAGGCAAACCGATGGCCAAAGATGTATCAATCCGCCGCGTGGCCGAACGCACGCCCGGATTTTCCGGCGCCGACCTCGCCAACCTGATGAACGAAGCGGCCATCCTTACCGCACGGCGCGACAAAAAAGAAATCGGCATGGAAGAATTAACCGAGTCCGTGGAAAAAGTAATGTTAGGACCTGAACGCAAAAGCCGCGTGCTTTCTCCGGAGGATAAAAAACTCACGGCCTACCACGAGGCCGGACACGCCTTGGTGGCGCACGAAATGCCGCAGTCCGATTTGGTTCATAAGATTTCCATCATTTCCCGCGGACACGCGGCCGGCTACACCATGAAACTGCCGGAAAAAGAAAGATATTTGCGCAACCGCGGAGAATTTTTGGCCGAGCTTGCCGTAGCGCTTGGCGGATATGTTACAGAACAAATGATTTTTGGCGATGAAAATCTTACCACCGGCGCGTCTAATGATTTGCGGGTCGCCACCAGTTTGGCGCGCACCATGGTCACGCAATATGGTATGAGTGAAAAATTGGGCCCGCGCACTTACGGCCAGCGCGAAGAAATGATTTTCTTGGGACGCGATTTTAACGAGCATAAAAATTACAGTGAAAAAGCCGCAGAAATGATTGACGACGAGGTCACGCGCCTGATGCGCGAAGCCGAGAAAAAAGCGCAAGCCATCATCTTAAAAAACAAACCCATGCTGGAAACAATCGTGGAAATATTATTGAAAAAAGAAACCATTGAAAAGGAAGAATTTGAAGCGTTGTTCGGGAAGAAACTTGACAAAAATTAATAAAAATGATATAGTGTAATTAACAATGACAGGTTCGTATCTTACGGGCCTCAAGTCGGGTGTCCAAAAAGAATCCTTGCAAAAGGATTCTTTTTGTTATAAAATTTTTATCGGGTGTGTGGCTCGGGCCCGTGGGGTATGCAGTAACCTGTCGGAGTCGACACCCATTAAAAAAATAAATAAAACAAAAAATCTCGCATTTAATAGTGAGATTTTTTGTTTTATAAAAATTACAATATGCGTCCCTGTCCCCTTCCAGTAATTGATAGGATCCCGCCGATATTCCCCGCCGACTTATACTTTTTCTCTTCTGCAATTTTGCCATCTTTATATGTGCGCACCGTCACCTCCAATGGCCTGCCTTTCTCATCATAAGCATAGAGATTTTCTCGCACCATTTCGCCATTAACTGTATCGGTCTCTGCCGCAACCAAACCTTTTTCATCAAATGCTCGTTCTACTACCTCATTATTACCGTCGCTAAATTTTGATTCCAGTTTTGATGCCATAATCTGTCCATCAGGCAATTTACTATATTCATAAGCGTAATCTTCTTCAACCCCGGTTTCCACATTGTGCACTTTCCCGCTTAATGGAATCTCACCATTTAATACTTCCATTTTTTTGCGCCCAAAATTCTGCCAGTGCTCTTTGCCCAATTTTATAGAAGTACTGTCCGCGCTAATTCCGCCAGCCTCACTATGATCCATTTTCACCTCTCCTAATTCTACGACATCAACTGGTTCAACAATTTCTTGTTCAACCTGCATTTCGGGGGCTTCAGCGGTAGCTTGTTCGGTTTTTGACCGTTCTCCTTCTTGCGATTTTTTCAAAGAATCTTCAAAACTCATATTTTTAAAATAAATTATTATTGACCTGCTCGACCTTTCCCCCGCACTTTATTAAAAGATGCAGGGCATGCTTCTATTTTACCCCCCCCCCGACGCAATCGCGCAAGAGCCAAGAAAAAAATCCCTCCCAACCTCCCTTTTTCAAAGGGAGGAGTGTTTCCCCCCTCTTGAGGCAAGAGGGGGTAGGGGGAGTTATGTTAAAAATTCATAACCCCTCCCATCCTCCCCTTACCTTAAGGGGAGGAGTAAAAAAATCCCGCCAATCAAAAAAGCCCCGCGAAGGGCTTTGATGCTTTGGCTCGGCTCTCTAACTAATGAATTTTGGCGCCGGCAGCTTCGGAAATCAGAGTTCTTTCAAACAATGCCGTAAAACTTTTAACTTCCTTATTTTTTGTTTTATTCGGATCTAAAACTTTTTCATCTTCTTTCGACCCGTCATTAAATAATCTTTTAAAATAGCCGGTAAATTCATCGTGGTGTTTTATAAAATTATGGCCGCAATATTCCAATACCACGCCGCATATATTTGATTTTTTATCCAAATAAACAGAAAATTCATCGTTCACGGAATGTAATTTTGCTTTATCGGGGATTATTTCCGGACTGTAAAATAAAACGTCCTCATCTTTATTAAATGTAAAAACCCACCCCTGTTTCTTGGCGCGTTCCGTTAATTCTTTAATAATTTTATTATTGATGTTTTTCACTGTCATAAATTTTTTTTGATTTACTGGTTTCCGATTCCTCTTTTATGCGATCAGGCCTGTAAGCGGTGATAATAACAAATGGTTTGGTAGATATTTCCACAACAACTTTTGTGTACTGAGTTTTTTCGCGAGTACTGTATTCTTTGCAATAATACACCCGCCTTTCTTTGGGCCTGTCAAAATCTTCATAAATCCGCCACGGGCTATTGATCGCTTCGCGCAATTGCCCGTTTAAAAAACTTTTTTCTCTTAGTTCAGGGCGTTTTTTAGCTTTTTTAATTCTTGTCGCTTCATAGAAAATTACTCTGTCCCCATTATAATCGTCTATCTCCAAACATATCCCCTTGTCCATATTATACAAAATTTTTTGTTTTTATGGAAAACCTCATCGGACCCGAGGGCTGGATGAGGCGTTTCTGATTATTATTATATCATGGTTGACAGTTCACCGTCAACTGTCAACCTTAACTGAAAAATGATTGAAAAAAGAGACAATAGAGAAGGAAGAATTTAAAGCGCTGTTCGGGAAGAAATAAATCTTTAAAACAAAAATCGAGCGACCCGGCTCGATTTTTGATCATTTGGTTTAATATCAAATATTTCCTCGACTTTCAACATCTATCTTTTTTTTGAATCTTTTATCCAATCTGGAATCCAACAAATTTCTCCTTATATCATCCGTAATATATTTATTCTCGCTGATAATTCTTAAAATGTATTCGTAACCCTCCAGATTGGAAATTTGTTTCACAATATAATTCAAAATTTGGGGGGATGCTGAACTGACGGCAAATGGAACCAATTCATTCCATGTCGGGTGCTTCAAAAGATTCAAAACTTCCTCATCCAAATCTTCTTTTTCTTTTGCCATTCTCCATATTTCCATCAAATCTTCGTGCGAAGACGCCACTTTTTGAAATAATGTTTCTATAAGATTGCGCAAGGCCGCTCTGGCTTTATTATAAGCATACGCAAATTCATCAGTATTATTTATTCCGGTTTTTTTGATAATTTTTTCAATATCTTCATAAGCCGCATCCAAAGAATAATCGGATAAATATAAGAGCTTCTTATCGCCACTCTCTGCGTTCTTTGACCATAACGCAAATTTTACCAATAAAATCAATTCCAATCCCGACTTCATTTCATCATATTCACTGCTTGTGATTGTCCCGTTTCCCAAAAGCAAATCCAAACATGCAAAAGAAGTGGGGTGGTCTTCCGGCGGCGTCTCGCCAATAGTGCTGAGCAAGTAATACCAATCCAAAAAAACAATATCTCGGCTCGCTCCAAAATCATATTTTAAATTCGCTCCATGTTCCGAGCCCCTGCTTCTGTAATCAAATTTATGGAGCAGCCCATATTCGGTTATAAAACGCTTTTCTTTGTCTATGCGAGTATCCTGCTGAGCCGCCAAACTGTCATGCTGATTGCCCATTTCAATATTTCCGGCCACAAATCGCGATTCCATAACTTTATTATATTCCATCATACTGGGACAGTTCTCTTTTCTCATGCTATCAATTGAATCCCAATGCGCTATATCGGTCTCATCATTAAACGGAAGTATTGACACAATATCCTTAACCGAAGATTTTATTTTTGCGGGGCAATTATCTTCAAAAACCAAACCGATATCCAAATCCGAATTCGGCAGCATTTGATTCCTCGCCGTTGCGCCAAAAACAAATATGGCAAAGGGCAGATTTTGCACATCAATATTTAATGCGGCGGCAAATTTTTCAGCCACTTTTTCCAGCGCTTCTCTGGTTAATTTTCCCATTTCAACCGTAGAATCAAGGATGCTCATTTCTCCGGATAAAACACTCTTGTTTATTAAATCAATTTTATTTTTTGTTTGTTCAACCAATTCGTCTATTTTTATCTTTTCAATTTTATCAACATCAAATAATAACGGGCGCTCTTTATCGCTCGGCGTTTTTGATTTTACCGCAAAATTTAAATCACGCGCCAATCCTTTTTCTATTGGACCGGGTGCAGCCATATGCTTATAAAAATAAAACTACAAAGAAGACAGTTCGGACTGGGGAGGACTGACCCTCTCCATAAAATTCCGCTTGATAGAAGAATCAATACGCGATTGGGCAACGGCCTTATACATTTCTTCCGGTGTGACGGAGTAGTGCCCGAGAGCAATGCGCGTATGCAAAGCCACCAATTTATCAGCGGATACCGCGGGATCATCAAGATACTGCTGAACAATATTATGACGGGAAGACAGGCACGCTTCTTTTAATTCTTCCCTTGACATTGACACCGTTATTTTTAATTCTTCCGGCCACGCTTTTTGGTCTTCTTCCGTTATTCTTCCTTCGGCAACATATCCTTGAATCAAACGAATGGAAGTATAAAGACGAGTCGTGTCTTCTTCGAGAAGCAATCTGACATAAAAATCACGGAGCCCCACCCCAATCGCTCTCTCAACCGCCTTGGGATTTACTTCGGAAACCAAATCTTGTACGTGAAATTGGCCTTTCTCCAATATGCCGAGAGTCGCAACGTCTTTTAGGTTCTTTTTCATAATGGACGAGTAATCATCTTTATAAATCGACGTTTCCGTATCCGGTGCCGTAGCGCCCCAAATAATCGTCGTGCCATCATAAAATGTTAAATAATAGACGCCCTTGGGATTGCTTTCTCCATGAAACGAAAGAGACATGTTCCCGCCTCTTTTATCAAAAATAAATTTTTTAAAAGTTTGAGTATTTCGCGCTTGTTCTTTTTGATCTTTAAGATTGACGAAAGGACTCGCGAAAAAAATTTGCGTATACTCAATGCCGAATGATAAATTATCTTCCAATAAAACTTTGGCTTTATTATTTTTTCTTTCATCTCGAGATTGCACCTGTAATTGAGCGATAAAATCTTCCACCGTATTATCGCCGTCCATGGTATGAAAAACTAATTTAAAATTCGGGTTGTCTTTGGCGTTTTCCGAAAACCAGTCAACTATATTTTGAACATATTGAAATCCTTCATCCTTTGAAAGTCGCGAAAAATGCCCCTGATCCAAACTGACGCGCACGGTCGTAACGGGTTGGTGGGGATTCTCTTCCGCACTTGCCAGCAGTGCCGACAATACGCGGTCAGTGCCGCTTCTGGTTTTGGACCAATAGGCGCTGGTAACCACAATAAGGTCTTTAACGTCCACGCCGCGCGCCAAATCATTAACTTTTGATTTGCTCTTCATCGGCTCTCCTCCGCCTGAAATAACCAATTTATCTATTTTTCCATCTTTAGTAAGCTGAATAATACGCTCAATACCCTCTTCTGTAATTTCTTCATCAGGAGTTTTTTCACCTTTGGCCGGAGATTTAAAAAAACAAAATTCGCATCCCACCGGACAAACCTTATTCAGCCACATATAAAAAACGCTCCCGCCTTCAAATTTTTCCTTAGATTCAACGGAAACGTATTCTAAAATCTGCTCCCTATATTCTTCAGGATGCTCAAAGCATTCTTCAGCAATCTCCATTCTTGACTTGCCCTCCAATCTTTCCTTATTATGAATAGAGCGTTCTTTGCTTGTTTCTTTTTCTTTTTGATGTCGCTTTTCTCCAAAAGGATGTTCTCCCAGCTCAATTGGCCAGGGTGTTTTTGGCATTTTTTCTCCCATATTATAAATTTAATTTTAATTCTTCTTCCATTTTACCCCCCCCCGACGCAATCGCGCAAGAGCCGTGTCTTTTCCCCTTCTTAAATAAGGAGGGGTTAGGGACGGTTTGATATCTAAAATTAACAAACCCCACCCAACCTCCCCTTAACCAAGGGGAGGAATAAAACAGGGCAACCAAAAAAGCCCCTTTCGGGGCATTTGGGAGTCCAAAGTTGGTACTGTTGGTCTCGGCCTGCTATCTAAATATAGAATAGCAAGGTTTATGATAAATGTCAAATTTCGCTGGAGGTGCGGGGAATCGAACCCCGTGGACTTCGGATAGCAGGCCGAAACCAGTACCAAGCCACCCCCAGACAATATTATTCTAACAAGATGAATTATTTTTGTAAAAAATAACTCCGGGTGCCAGACCTCGCGGAAAGAACGGAACTATAGGAGGTCTGGCACCCTTCGTATTTTTTATTTCCGCCTATCTTTTATTTATGGTATTATAATAATAATTAAAAGCGTATAGCGCGTAGCGTATAGCGTATAGTTATTTCTAAACGCTAATCGCTAACAGCTAAACGCCCAAGGAGACTATGAATACTTTTAACTCAACCGTTCTCTACCGCGACGTAATCCGGCGCGCGCTGAAAGTTACCTGGCGGCATCCGAAACTTTGGATTTTCGGATTTTTCGCCACCTTCTTGGGGCTGGGCGGAATTTTCCAAATCATAATCACGCAAAGTTTGAAAAGCGGCTTGATTTTTGCGCAAACATCTTACAACGCGCAGGTAATTTCTTTATCCGGCATCCTCGTCGCGTCCAATCTTGGCCGCATCAACGCCCTAAACTTGATTTTGCTTTTAGGCGCCATGATTTTATGCGCCGTGCTTTTTGTTTTTGCCATCTGGCTTGCGATCAGTTCTTTTGGCGCGCTCATCTCCTCCGCCTACGCCATAGATAAAAAGAAAAAGTTGCATTTTTGGAAAAATTTTACCCAAGGCCACGCGCATTTTTGGCGGCTTTTATCCGTGAACCTTGTAGGAAAATTTTTAATCTTTTTCTTCTTGGCCGTGATCGGCTTGCTCGTCTCCTTGATTATCGTGGACAGTTCCGTGCTTCGCGCCCTGCTTTATTTCCTCGCTTTCTTGGTGCTCGTGGCCGCGGCGCTAATTTTATCTTTTTTAACCATCTACGCATCCGCCTTTGTGGTGTTAAAAGCCCGCGGGCTGCGGGAATCAATAGAATCCGCCTGGGAGTTATTCCGGGAAAATTGGGTCGTGAGCTTTGAAGCCGCGGCCGTACTTTTCGCCTTAAACATTTTGGCGCAAGCCGCGATCTTTGTGGCGCTGATTGTTTTTTCTCTCCCCTTCCTGGTCTTGCTTCTATTATTATATACATCTGCCGCCGCAACCGCGCCCGTCGTCATTCTGGCGCTCTGGATTTTTACTTCCATCGTGCTCCTGATTTTTGCCGGCAGTTTTTTCTCCACTTTCCAAATTGTTGCCTGGACTTATATTTTTGATAGAATAGCTAAAGGAGGGGTGCTGTCAAAACTGCACCGGATATTCGGATAAAATTTAATTTATAAAATTATGCAAGGCATTCCATCCATCGACGATCTGCTAAAAAAAGAGGGCGACGCGCTCGCGGAAACGCAAGAAAAATATTCCGAGAAAATGGAAGAAATCCGCTATAAGGAAAAAGAAACAGAGGTAAGGGCGCGGGCCGCGTCATCCGGCGCGCAATACATCAACCTCAAAGGATTTCCCATCGCGCCCGAAACATTAAAACTCATGCCCGAAGAAATCGCGCGCGAACACAAAATGCTTCCCTTCTTTTTTGGCGCCTCCGAACTCCGCGTCGGGGCAGTCAATCCGGCAGAGGAAAAAGTAAAAGAGCTTACCTACCAGATGGCGGAACGCGCGCGCGCCAATGCCGCGATTTATATGATTTCCGAGCAATCGCTCGCGCTGGCGTTAAAACTTTATGGGATTTTGCCGAAAATAAAAGAAATACAAAAAGGCGTAAAAATAAATGAAGAAGAAATCGCCAAATTCCGCAAAGAAACAAAATCGTTCGCCGACCTCGCGGAAAAAATAAAAGGCGTGCCCGTGACCGACGTGGTAACTTTTGTCATCGCCGGCGCGGTGGAAGGAAAATCATCCGACATCCATATTGAAGCGGAAGAAAACGATGTCAAAGTCCGTTATCGCATTGACGGAATTTTGCAGGATGTGGCAAAGCTGGAAAAAAACCAGTGGAAGCAAATAATTTCGCGCATCAAACTTTTATCCGCCTTAAAACTTAACGTCACGGCGAGGCCGCAAGACGGGCGGTTCACGATTTTCTTGGATGGCGAAGAAACTGATGTCCGCGTTTCCACCATTCCCACGGCCTATGGCGAATCCGTGGTTATGAGAATTTTGCGGTCATCGGCCGCCGGATTGAATTTTGACGATTTGGGATTCCGCGGACAGGCATATACAGAAATGAAACGCCAAGTGGAACGGCCAAATGGAATGTTGATCACGACCGGTCCCACGGGTTCGGGTAAAACCACGACCCTCTACGCCATTTTAACAAAATTAAACGAACCGGGCGTAAAAATTATCACCCTGGAAGATCCGGTTGAGTATCGTTTGCAAGGCATCAATCAAAGCCAGATTGATTCGTCCAAAGATTATACTTTTGCCAAAGGATTAAAATCCATTCTGCGCCAAGATCCGGACGTGGTCTTGGTGGGCGAAATCCGCGATTTGGAAACCGCGGAGGTCGCGATTCAAGCGGCATTAACCGGCCACTTTTTGCTTTCCACAATTCATACCAACAGCGCGGCCGGCGCCATCCCCCGCTTTCTTTCCATGGGCGTGAAACCGTTTTTGCTCGCGCCCGCGTTAAACGCTATCATTGCCCAGCGCTTGATCAGAAAAATCTGCGCTGATTGCAAGCAGGAATACAAACCCGCGGCTGAAGAAGCAAAACGCGCCGCGGACGAGCTGGGAAAATTGCCCGCGGGAAGCGGCGAAAAACCGGATTTAAAAAATCTGAAATTTTTCCATGGCAAGGGCTGCCCCAAATGCGCCAATCTCGGCTACCGCGGCCGGGTAGGCATTTATGAAGTTTTTGTCATGAACAAGGATGTGGAACAAGTAATTTTGTCCGCGGAAATTTCCGAATACAAAATGCAAGAAATCGCGGTCGCGGGCGGAATGGTCACTATGGTGCAAGACGGCCTCTTAAAGGCCTTAGACGGCATCACAACTTTGGAAGAAGTTTTCCGCGTGGCGGAGTAAAATTAAAAAAATCCCTTTATGGGGATTTTTTGGTTGATATGAAATCATCACAAAGCGTGGAAATATCAACGCCCATATTCTCAAGCGCGTCCAGCGCAATACTTAGCAAAATCAAATTTCTGGCATTGCGATGATCTTTATGCCGCATCAATTCTATATAATCCGTATCAGGCCGCTTGGTTTCGTAATGATCAAGTTCATGGCAAAGCGTGCCCAAGAAATAAAGATCTTCATCGGAAAAAATATTTTCCGCCAAATACACCTTGGCATAATTATCAGCACACAATCCGCGAAACCTTGAAACTGGGTCATTCATCGCGCCAATCGGACAAACTTTAATCAGTTCTCTATAACCTTTAATTCTCCAAAGATTCCGTATGATAACGTCTCTCAAACGCGCACGTTCTGCCGGAGTTAGGGCCCTAAATCCATAATTCGCGAACAATTCCTCGTACATCATTTTGCTGGTTTTGATGCCGGCTTTGATAAACAAAAGATTGATTTGGTATCCGAACGAGAGAACCTTATGGCCCAAAGCGCGCATATAACTGTCAAAACTTTCCGTGCCGCAAACGAGCAAAGCGCCGCTTCTGTCGCCTTCTTCAAAAATTTCTCTGCACATCTGTTTGAAATTGTCCGACATTTCTTTTTCTTCAATGCGCGAAAAAATTTCTCTTTCAACGGACGAAGGGTTGGCGCAGGAAAATTCAATCAGCTGCCGCAACAAATCTTTATCTTTGATGCGGGTAAACAACTTTGCCAGCCGGCGATAAAAAACATCCTCGCTTTTTATGGTTCTAAGTTCATTGACAATATCTTTGCCATAAGCATCATAATCAAATAAGCTGGTGCAAAAATTGTCATCCGTGTTGCAATCAACAAGATACCCGTCGTTAAAACGGCGCGTTTCTTTAGGGGATGATTTGGGATAGATGGCGCCGATAGCTATCACACGGAAGGATGGCGTCGCGCCAAAAAACTTGAAATACCGGTCATGATTTTTGGATAAAACATCAAGAGCTTCGGGTGTTTCTTGGATATAAACAGCCGACATCCCCGATTCTGCCTGCGCCACATTCGCGATATCCGCTTCCCAAATAAAATTTTTATCCTCATCTCTGGCATTAGCAATATACTCGCGCAAAATTGGATAAAGCGGATTACTATCATCACCTATGGCGTGAGACCAATTCCGAAAAGCCCCCAGGGCAACAGGGGCATGCGTAATCCTGCCGTCACTATATTTATATACAATAATTTTGTCTTGAATATTTTTTCCCTCATGAACGACTTCTATGTCTTGGGTATCAAACTGTAAAACGAACGGGCCGATAATATCCGTGCTCGTGGCTACAACTTCAATGCCCAAACGCAGAGCCGCGGGCGTTGCCAGCTTGAAGCCGGACGCCCATTGGCCGACTTTTGAATCATCTTCTTTGCGTTTTGTTCCTAAACCGATGATTTCCAGAAAAAGCCGATGAATCGTTTTTTTATTCGTTATCTTGATATATTTCTTCATGGCTTACCTCTGCCTTGTTGTCAAAGGGCTACATTATTATCTTATGCCCAAACCGCCTCTTCTTGCAACCAAAAACCCGAATGTGGTATAATAGAAATTATAAAGGTCCAAAAAATAAATTTTAAAACTTTAAACAATTAATTCATAAATATTATGAACAAAAAATATTTTGTTAAAGCTTCCATCATAGCTTTAACGTTTATGTTCGCTATCGGGCTGGTACTGCCGGCCCAGGCATTTTACATGGAAGTGCCGCAGAGCTTAAAGAATCTGCAAAATTATAAAAAACCGCAACCGGGCGGTGTCGTGCTGACACAAATGCCTTTGCCTGGCGGCGAAGGGACTTCTGCTCCGCCACCCGGGGGAACATATCAGCCGCCATCAGGCAGTACATATACTCCGCCGCCTAATGGCAATTATCAACAGCAGCCAAATCAGCAGCCAATAAACAATTATCAGATGCAAGAGCCGCCACAAAATCAGCAGCAATTCGGCCCTGGCGGCGGCTGCGCTCCGGGCACAACCTGCGAAGGAAACCAGAGTGGACAATTCGGTCCCGGCGGAGGGGGACAAGGCCAAATGGGGCCTGGCGGCGAAGGACAATTCGGTCCCGGCCAAGGCCAGCAAGGTCCGTCCGAGGAACAACAAAAACAACAACAGGAACGGCAAATGAAGGATATGAAACGGGGCATACGCCAGATGGAATCGGGCATTAAACAATTGGAAAAAATGTTCGCGCAAGCTGAAAAAAAGGGCACAGTCATTCCGCAGGAAATAAAAGATAAGCTGCAAAAGGCAAAAGACATTATTTCAGCCCTGACCACAGCCACCACGCCGGAAGAAATACAAAATGCCGGCATGGAAGAATTCGGCAACTTAATGCAAGAACTGGATGAAGCGCGCCGCACCTTGATTGAAGACGGGCAAAGGGTGCAGGATATGAAAAGAAACATGAAAAATATGAATAAGGGCCTTCAGATGTTTGAAAAACAGATTGCCCAATTGACGAAACAGGGTGTCGCGGTGCCTTCCGATATCTCGGAAAATTTGAACAAAATAAAAACCATCGTTGCCGCGGTGAATGCGGCTAAAACTTGGGATGAAATGATGGCCGCCGGCATTGACGAGTTGCAGGATTTGATGCAGACATTAGATCAAAGCCGCCAGCAATTGGAAATGCTTACCCGCTGGCCGCAGACCTTAAAACAGCTTGATCGCGAATTAAAACAACTTACGGCCGCGCTAAAACGCAGTAAAACAATAGTGAACAGCTTGCTCAAAAAAGGCATTGACCTAAATAGCGTCTATTCCGATTTTGAAGCGGCGGTTAATAAATTAAAATCAGTTAGAGATGAGGCCGCGGCAAAAATGAAAGCCGGAGAATCCGAAGCCGCCTTTGACCTTCTGGAAAACGACTTTTTCGGCCAAATGGAAGATATATGGGAATTCCAAAAAACCATTGATATAATGAGCAACTTGGGCAGATTCGCTTCGGAGTTCAAGCAGGGGCTGGCGCAATCACAGCAGACAATCAACCGTCTGAAACGGCAAAAGATTGATACTGCCGAACTTCAGGATTTACTTGAACAGGCAAAAGTTAAAGGAAATGATGTCCTCGCCCTCCTCAAAATAAAACCAATTGATGAGGAAGCGATTATGGCCGGCATGGAGGAGTTGTGGAATTTAAAACAGGAGTTTGAAAACAAGGTCGGGGAGCTCACCGGCCAAGAAGAGGCAATGCCTTGGGAACAAGGCCCGCAACAATTCCAAGGGCTCTCAATGCCTTCCGGAATACAGAAAATGATACCGCAAAAATCAGTAGAGCAGCCTCCACAAAATGAAATGGCTCCCGGCACTTCAGGCGGCGGGGGCGGAGGAAATTATGTCGCTCCATAATAACCGTCCAGTATTCGGAAAATGAAAAAACAGCTCCGAAATTTCGGAGCTGTTTTAATTTATCTCAATTATTCTTTCCTCATCTTTTTTTCCATGCTCTATCTTTATTTCTATGATTTTTGATTTTATGATTTTTTGATTTTTTGCTTCCGTGATTCTCTCCGCCCATTCAATAACGCTCACAATATTTTCTTTCCCCAAATATTCATCCGCGCCGATATCCAGCAAGTCATCAAAATTTTTCAGGCGGTAAGCGTCAATATGGCATAATAATAATTTTGAAGTTTTATAAATCTTCATTATATTGAATGTCGGACTTTTGACAATCTCTTTTATTCCCAACGCCTTGGCCAGGCCTTTCACAAAAACCGTTTTGCCCGCGCCCAAATCGCCATACATCAAAATCACTTCCCCGCCGCGGAGCTGTTTGGCAAAATTCATTGCGATTGCCATGGTATTTTTTTCATTTTTACTTTTATATTTCATATTCTATATGCTAAGATTTGGCTCTGCCGCGATATCAAAAACTTCATTTTTTTTCGTCCGCATGTATTTATGATAACCGGCAGAAGCGATCATAGCCGCGTTGTCGCCGGTGTATTTTAATTCCGGCAAATAAACTTGAAAATCTAATTTTCCAAGCGCATCCCGCAATTCTTTATTGGCAATTACTCCACCGCCAACCAAAATATTTTTTACCCTGTATTTTTCCGCGGCCCGCTTTGTTTTGTGAACCAAAACATCTATCGCCGCTTGCTGAAATTCCGCCGCAATCGCGGACGTATTTTTTTTCAATTCCGCGGCCGTCATTTTTTTTGCCAAATAAAGCACGGCTGTTTTCAACCCCGAAAAACTAAAATCAAAATCATCTGAATTTATCATCGGCCTCGGCAGTTTAATTTCCTCTCCCCCTCTTAAGGTAAGAGGGGGTTGGCCCGCTTCGACCGCGAAGCGAGGCGAGGGGGCGTTATGTAAAATTTTCGCGGCTTCCCTCGCAATAGCAGGACCGCCGGGGTAGCCAAGATTTAAAATTTTCGCCACCTTATCAAACGCCTCCCCCACCGCGTCGTCGCGCGTCGTTCCGATTATTTTATATTTGCCAACCAGCCTCGACTTGCGCGAGTCTAGGCGGGAATCTTTTACCAAAATCAATTCCGTATGCCCGCCGGAAACAATCAGCCCCAGCGCAGGGAACACTCCCCTCTCCCCCTTTTCAAGGGGGGAGTTGGAGGGGGTTAGCAACGCCGACAACAAATGCGCCTCAATATGATTAACGCCCACAAGCGTTTTTTTTGCGAGCACAGCTAACGTCTCTGCCGCCAGCACTCCCACGCGCAATGAAGTTACAAGACCAGGTCCCTCCGTTACCGCAATCAAATCTATATCATCAATGCTATATTTTCCAAGTGCTTTTTTTATAACATCAAAAACAACCTCCGCATGTTTGCGAGCCGCCACTTCCGGCACCACTCCGCCGTATTTTTTATGAATTTTTATCTGCGAAGAAACAATGTTGGAAATAACATTGATTTTTCCATGGCCAATTTCCACCACCGCGGCCGCGGTTTCATCGCAAGACGACTCAATGCCCAAGATTAACATAGGCCTTAAATATAAAAATCCCGCCAAAATTTATACCGCCACGGGGAATTGAACCCCGGTTGCAAGGTTGAAAACCTTGAGTCCTAACCATTAGACGATGGCGGCAAA
>CAZFZQ010000012.1:0-19038 GCA_964522845.1 uncultured Gammaproteobacteria bacterium
TTCGCGCGCTGATGAAAGAGCATATCGCCACCGCCGCGCCCGTGGGCTCTAATCTTTTAGTTGCCAAAACCGGCATGGACGTAAGTTCCGCTACACTTCGCAACGAGATGGTCAGTTTGGAAGATATGGGATTGCTCCGCCAGCCGCACACTTCAGCCGGCCGCGTGCCTACCGAAGCGGGTTATCAGTTCTATGTTGATAATTTTTTGGAAGTCCACCCTTTGAACAACAAATCCGCGAGCGCGCTTTTGAAAATTAAAAAACAATACAAACTTCACGACCGCGAATTTTACAAAGCGCTGGCAAAAGAAATGGCAAGCATTTCGGGCGAGACCGTGATTGTGGCGTTCGGCGGCCGCGATATTTATTACACCGGTTTTTCAAATTTATTCGCCAAGCCGGAAATGACGGGCGTATCGCTCAATTTCGGCAACATGATTGATAAAATGAATGACGTGATGCATTCCACTTACCATAAAATAAACGACCACAAAGTCCACGTGATGATTGGAAAAAACAATCCGTTCGGCAATGATTGCGCGTCCGTCTTGGCAAAAGTTGATGATCATTTGGTTGTTGTGTTAGGCTTGATGAGAATGGATTATGACGAAACCGCAAGCTTGGTGGAATTTATGAAAGAGTTATTGGGGTAATTCTTACTAGTTTAGTAAGAATTACTAAAAAAATATTTATGGATGAAGAAAAAAAACAAGAACAAGAAGCAATGATTGATTGGCAAGCCAAAGCCGACGAGTATTTGAATGGCTGGAAAAGGGCGCAGGCGGATTATCAGAACCGCGAAAAAGAAATCAGCAAAGAGCGCGAAGTTTTGCGCGGATTTTTTGAAGAATCAATTATTTCTGAGTTTTTGCCCGTGCTGGATAATCTTAAATCCGCCTTAAATACTGTAGGGGTTGCGAAGCCCTACAGTGAAAACGGGGGATTGGTGAAGGGGATTGAGCAGGTGGCGAAGCTGGCTGAGGATATTTTGAAAAAGTTTGGTGTGGAAAAGATTGATGTTTTGGATAAAGATTTTGATCCGGCTTTGGCAGAGGCGGCGGAGCGGCAGGGAGAGGAAAATAAAGTTATAAAAGTTGTGATGGATGGATATAAAAAGGGCGATAGGGTCATCCGCGCGGCGAGAGTGATAGTGGGATAATTAAATTAAACAATTAAATCTGTCATTGCGAGGAGTCCGCGACGAAGCAATCTCGAGATTGCCACGCCCTCCCCACTTCGCCAAGGCTTCGCGGGGCTAGCGGAAGGGCTCGCAATGACACACTAAAAATATATGTCTCTTATTCGTTGGAACCCATTTTTTGCAGATGATATGCTCGCTGATTTTTTTGGCAATGAAAATAAACCGCTGGTGCCGGCGATGGATGTTTATGAAAAAGACGGCAAGGTGTGCGTGGAAGCTCCCATCCCTGGTTTTGACCCCAAGGATGTGAAAGTGTCGCTGGAAAATGGCGTTTTGACCATCAAAGGCGGAGAGAGCCGGGAGTCTGAGGTGGATGAAAAAAATTATTACAGAAAAGAAGTGCGCCAGGGAAGTTTTTACCGCTCGGTGCGATTGCCCGTGGCAGTAAAGGAAGACAAGGTTGAAGCGACTTGGAAAGGCGGCGTGCTCACCGTCTCCGCGCCGAAAAAAGACGGCAAAGAAGAGAAAAAGTCCATAGAGATAAAAGTTGAAGAGATATAAATTGTTACATTGCTACATTGTTAAATTGTTGTCATTCCCGCGAAGGCGGGAATCCAGAAAAATGGCAGATTAAAATTAAAAACTGAAAAAAATATGGGCATCATGCAACCAAAGATAGAGAGCGCAGAAGCACTAAAAGAGCTGGCAAAAGCAGCTAATAAGCCGTGGTATAAAAAACCAGAGGTGTGGTTTGCGCTAATTGCCGCAATTACAGGTATGCTGGGACTATCGATTACTTTATTTGAAAAATTAAAATAAATAAAATTAAAGTCTATGAAGTTGCCCGATAAAATTGAAATTACTAAAGATGAATTAAAAGTGTTGATTGCAGTAGCAATAATATTTTTTTCAGCATGGTTAATTGGAAAAATTATAGATAAAAAAGATAATAATCCTCCAGTAACGACTTTAATAGAACGAATTTGCGAACGGCATCCTTTTGATTTTGAGTGTGTTGAATATAAAAAAACAATGGATAAGTTATTAGATTATAGAACTAAAAATTAAAATCGGAGGGAAAATAATTTATATGGCAAAAATAATTGGTATAGACTTGGGAACGACAAACAGTTGCGTCGCGGTGATGGAGGGCGGGACGCCGAAAGTTTTGGAAAATAAGGAAGGCGCGAGAACCACGCCGTCCATTGTGGCGATTTCCAAAAATAACGAACGGTTGGTGGGGCAATTGGCCAAGCGCCAGTCCGTGACCAATCCGGAAAACACGATTTATTCCGTGAAGCGCCTGATCGGCCGGCGTTATGAAGACGCGGAAGTCCAGCGCGACCTAAAAGTGATGCCGTACGCGATTAAGTCTGCGGGCGAGGGTGTCAGCGTAAAAATGTCGGGCAAGGATTACAGCCCGCAGGAAATTTCTGCCATGATTTTGCAAAAATTAAAAGCTGACGCGGAAGAGCGCTTGGGAGAAAAAGTTGAAGAAGCGGTTATCACCGTGCCGGCATATTTTAATGACGCGCAGCGCCAGGCAACCAAAGACGCGGGTGAAATCGCTGGTTTGAAAGTTCGCCGTATCATCAACGAGCCGACCGCGGCCGCTTTGGCTTATGGTTTTGATAAAAAAATCGGCCAGCAAGTCGCGATTTATGATTTGGGCGGCGGAACTTTTGATATTTCCATTTTGGATATTTCCGCGGACACCGTGGAAGTGAAATCTACAAACGGCGACACGCATTTGGGCGGCGACGATTTTGACCAGCGCATTATTGCCTGGATTGTCGCGGAATTCAAGCGCGAAGAGGGTATTGATTTATCAAAAGACAAAATGGCTTTGCAGAGAATTAAGGAAGCCGCGGAAAAAGCCAAGATTGAGTTATCCACAGCCGGCGAGACGGAAATAAACCAGCCGTTTATCACGTCAGACGCCAACGGCCCCAAACATTTGGTGCTGAAAATGTCGCGCGCGAAATTGGAAGAACTGGTGGGCGATTTGGTGGAACAAACTTTGATTCCGTGCCAGAAAGCGCTGGATGACTCTGGTTTAAAAGTTTCCGATTTGAAAGAAGTAATAATGGTAGGCGGAATGACCCGCATGCCGCTGGTCTTGAAAAAAGTGGAAGAATTTTTTAAGAGAAAACCCAATATCACGGTGAACCCGGACGAGGTGGTGGCCATGGGCGCGGCAGTGCAAGCCGGCGTGTTGCAGGGCGATGTGAAAGACGTTTTGCTTTTGGATGTCACCCCATTGTCTCTCGGCATTGAAACTTTGGGCGGCGTGGCGACAAAATTGATTGAAAGAAACACTACGGTCCCAACTTCCAAGACGCAAGTATTTTCCACGGCCGGCGACAGCCAGACCTCGGTGGAAATTCACGTGCTTCAGGGCGAGCGCGAAATGGCGTCTGATAACAAGACGCTGGGCAGATTTATGCTTGACGGCATACCGCCGGCGCCCCGCGGCGTTCCGCAAGTGGAAGTGAAATTTGATATTGATGCCAATGGAATTTTATCTGTTTCCGCCAAAGACAAGGCGACCAATAAAGAACAAAAAATTGTCATCACCGCCTCATCTGGTTTGTCCAAGGATGAAATTGAAAAGATGAAAAAAGACGCCGAGCTTCACGCGGAAGAAGACAAAAAGAAAAAAGAAAAAATTGAAATGAAAAACACCGCCGACTCGGTTGTCTACCAGACGGAAAAATTGATTAAAGACGCAGGCGACAAAATGAAAGCCGAAGATAAAAAAGAATTGGAAGAAAAAATTGAAGCGTTGAAGCGCGTTAAGGATGGTGATGATGTCGCGGCCATTAAAAAAGCTATGGATGATATGAATGCCGTGGCGCAAAAGATTGGCGCGGGGATGTACCAGCAGAAGTCACAAGAGCAAGAAAGCAAAAAAGCACAAGAGCAAGAAGAAAAGAAAGAAGAAAATATAAAAGACGCTGATGCGGAAGAAATAAAATAAGAACTATAGGGTGCTCGACTCCCGCAGAAAGAACGGAACTATAGGGAGTCAAGCACCCACGCGGATGCGGAGGAAGTGAAGTAAATTCTTACTTCCTCCCTCTTGGTAATCCAAGGGGGAGGTTAGGTGGGGGATGTATTTGTGAAATCCCCCCTCTATCTCCCCCCTTGATTACAAGAGGGGAGAATAAAAACGGAATAAAAAATCCTCCATTAACGTGGAGGATTGGGCGGAAGCCACTGGTAAAGATAGGCGCGATTGGCCATATCATAGACGCGGGTGATATATTTTTCCGGAATGGAGAAGATAATATTTTTTGAGCCGGCCGGAGAGAAGGTCTGATCCACGCCTTTTTCGCGAAACAGAAGTCCCGACCACCAAAAGCCCGGCGGCAAAGAAATGAAATGCCTGTCCCACAAATCAATTAGTGATTTGGAAAATTTGTGCACAATTCCGTCGCCCGTGCCGATCGCGCAGAGCCACAATTCATTGCCATTCAAGGCTTCAATTACTTTGATTGGGTGCTTGAAGTGATCCCTGAAATAAATAAAGAGCCAAGGCGGTTTTTCTTCCGGCATTTGGATTTTCCTTTCAAATAACAATGTCCAAAGATTACTATAAAATACTTAATTTGTCAAAGGGCGCTTCGCAAGATGATGTGAAGCGTTCTTTTCGTGAACTTGCGCATAAACATCATCCGGATAAAGGCGGAGACGCGGAAAAATTTAAAGAATTGAACGAAGCGTACCAAGCGCTGGGCAATCCGGAAAAACGCCAGCAATACGACCAATATGGCACGACCTTTGATAATATGGGAGGCGGGCCCCAAGGGGGTCCCTTCGGGAGCGGATTTGGCTCGCCTCGCTGGAGCTCCGGCGAAGCGGGCGGCGGCGGGCAGGGTTTTAATATCAACATGGATGACTTGGGTGATATCATGGGAGATTTTTTTGGCGGCGGGGGAGGCGGGAGGCGCGGGGCGAGAGCAAAAACAAAAGCGCGCGGAGCGGATATTGAAATGAATTTGAATTTGAGTTTTAAGGATTCTATTTTTGGCGGCGAAAAAATCTTGGAACTTTATAAAAATGCCAAGTGTGAAGTTTGCGCGGGCACGGGCGCGGAGCCGGGTTCAAAAATTAATACTTGCACCCAATGCAACGGTGCGGGAAAAATTACCCGGACGCAAAATACGGTTTTTGGAAATTTTCAAACATCAGGAGTTTGTCCGCGATGCGGGGGCGAGGGAAGTTCCGCGGAAAAACTTTGCAGAGAATGCTCAGGTGCGGGCGTGCGCAAGAGAAGCGTCACTTTGAAAGTTAATATTCCGGCCGGTATTGAAGACGGCGCAATTTTGCGCGTCAGCGGAGGAGGCGAAGGCGCAAAGGGCGGTGCGGGCGATCTGTATTTGCATATCAATGTCGCGATAGATAAAAAATTTACTCGCGAGGGCGACAATATTATTACCAAAGCGCCATTGGATTTTAAAATCGCGGCGTTGGGCAGATATATTAATGTAGAAACCTTGGATGGCGAGATGCGGTTAAAAATTCCCGAAGGCACGGAGTCGGGCCAGGTTTTCCGTTTGCGCGACAAAGGCGTGCTTGGGTCGGGCGATATGCTAGTGGAAGTCTACATCACCGTTCCAAAAAAACTTTCCAAAAAACAAAAAAAGATGCTGGAAGAGTGGGAATAGGGATAATGCGAATGGCGGATACGCCCGCGAATAATGCTAATAATTTATGGCAGATTCGTGGGCCGCAGGCCATTAGCATTATCCTAACCAAAGGAGGCAAAAATGTTCGAAGTTCTTTCAATTATCGCCGGCGCGATTATTCTCTTGATTGGCATTAAAATGTTTTTTGCTCTTTGGGATGATACGGATTGGTTTGGAAGATGTTTAGCCGGGGCCGGTCTTCTGGGCATAGAAGCTGCAGTTTGTTATTTTGGCGTGGTAGTTAATAACAATCTGTACTTCGGTTTTGCCGGTATGACAGCGATTGCATTTTTTGTTCTTATCCCCGTTTATGTGATAAAGAAATTGAAAGATCGCCGGAAACATGGTAAACCTAAGGCAAGGAGATTAAGCCATGGGTAAGATGGCGATCTTCTGGCTGATTTGGTCAGGAGGAATGGTAGCACTTGCAATCTTTGTGATTCGGCTTAGAATAAAAAATGACCGCGAGAAAAAGGCGGAAGAACAAGCGGACAAAACCAAGGAAAGTGAGAAGGAAAATGGATAATATGAATTATGCAGGTGCTGTTCTCTTTGTTTTTTCAACCATAGCCTTGATGGTTCTCGGGGCGATCGGTGTGATAAAGCTCATTAGTTATTTGAACAGCGAAATCAACGAAGAAAAGAAAGATAAAAAAGACGACGATAACTCGCATTGGAATATCCCGCCACAGACAGGCATCCACTAATCCCGCTCCGAATGGCGGGTTTTTTTTATTCTGTTATAATATAAATATGAAGCTACCGTCTTTGCCACAATTAGACGCGGGGAGTGTTTTTGATACGGTTAAGGGTTTTAATTTCGGCGCGCCAAGCTGGGACATATTTATTTTGATTTTTTTCGTGGTAGCGGTTTTTATTTACGGATTTGCCTTGGGGCGCAACAGAATCGTCGTGATTTTGATTGCAATTTATATGGCGCTCGCAGTGGTGAATACCGCGCCGTTTTTGAACAAGTGGATGGAAGAAGCGCTGAAATTTAATAATATCGGCCAAATTTTCGCGGTTAAGCTCGGGCTGTTTTTAGTTGTTTTTGCCCTGCTTTTCTTTTTATTCGGCAGAAGCCGCCTGCTTTTTTCCGTCAGTTCTGACCAACGGCACAGCGGGTGGTGGCAGATTCCGATTTTTTCTATTCTGCATATTGGTTTGCTTTTATCCATTACGCTTTCATTTTTGCCGCCGGATTCATTGTTGCATTTGTCATCTTTGACCCGCGAAATTTTTACATCCGATATTGGAAAATTTGTCTGGATAACCGCGCCCATAGCCGCTATGATTATTTTACCGGAATAAGGATAATGCGAATGGCGGGTACGCCCACTAATAATGCTAATAATATTCGCGTTATTCGTGGCGCTAATGCGCATTAGCATTATCCAGGCCATGCAAATTATACGAATATGTCAATCCTTAAATTATTATTTATCGACACCCTGCTTGATATATTGTACTTCCCCCTCTGGTGGTATTCCCGCGGGATGGTTTTGGCGCTTCTGTGGGCGGGGCGGGAGATCGGTGAAGTGCAGGAATTTTTGGGTCTTGACATTTGGATAAAAAATTTGTTCAAGCCCATGTACGGACAGCGCGACATCGCCGGAAAAATCATCAGTTTTTTTATGCGTTTGTTTCAAATTATTTTCCGGTCGTTTGCGTTTTTGGGATTCAGTTTGTTTTATGTTTTATTATTTTTAATTTATTTAGCATTGCCGGTTTTTATAATTTATAGCGCATTTTTCCATCTGCCGGGAATGTTTAAATAATTATGCCTAAAAAACAACCGGAAAATAATTTACTTATCTGCGAGACCTGCCAAGGCACGGGATTTTTGGGCGCGCATAAATGCGGAAATTGCAAAAGCAAAGGCGCGGGTGTTTTTGTTTATCCCTCGAAGCCCGAAGGGCGAAGTGGGGCTGGAAATTATTTTCTATATTGGGGCGGAGTAAAAAACGCTAATGACGTCATGGTGGAACGCGCCCGGCGCGCGATAAACAAAATAATAGACGCCGCACTGATAATTTTTGGCGCCGGAAGTTTTGCCAATTTATTTTATTTAGGTTACGCGCAAGGTTTCCATAATATTGCCGACCCGGCTTGGTGGATGAAACCGAACCGCGCCGCGTTTTTATTTTTCACCGGCGTTTTAGCGTTTTTATATTTTGCCGCGAGAGCGACACGGGTGGCGCATAAATATGAAAAGGCCATGGGCGTAAGTTTTGGGCAAAAACTGGAAATATTGCCAGCCCTTACTTGGGATGATGTAAAAAAATATAAATCAATTGATATTTCACGGGCTTTCAGTTTGGGAGCGGAACGGTCGCTTGAAGTCGCGCTTTTGTCCGCGAAAAAGAAAAAACACGCGGTCGGCGCGGAAGATTTATTTTTGGCATTACTCACGCGTTCAAAAATAAAAATAATTTTTGGCCGGCTGGGCATGGCCGTAAAAACAGTAGCTGAAAAAGTGGCTCGTAATATTGCCGAAGGCCAAGACCGCAATATTACAATTGCTCCGCAAACTTTGGAAATTTTATGCAAAGCATATCTTGAATCGGCGCGGCGCGGAAGCCGGAAGGTGGAAGTAAATCTTATTTTGCTCCAAGCGGCCAAGGCATCAGAATTTTTAACAGAAGTTTTGTATGATTTGGATATTGATAATAAAAAATTGGAAAACGTGGTGAAGTGGATTGAAATCCAGGACAAATTGTATGAACGATACGTGGAATTTAAGAAGGCGTCGCTTTTCCGCGGAAAAGGTTCTATGAATCGCGCCATGACCGCGCTTCAGACGCCGGCACTGGATCGCGTGAGCACAGATCTCACGTTTTTGGCTAAGCGCGGAATGATTGATTTTTGCATCGGGCGTGAAGAAATTTTTGAAAATGTTTTAAGAATTATTGAATCCGGCGGGCGCGGGGCGGTGCTTGTTGGCGAACGGGGCGTGGGCAAATCCGCGGTGGTGGAAGGCGTGGCGGAACTGATGATAAAAGAAGATGTGCCAAAAGTTTTGCAGGATAAGCGTTTGGTTTCCATATCATTATCAGAAATTATGGGCGGGACGTCGGGCAAAGAGGCGGGACAGAAATTGATGGCCGCGATAGAAGACGCCATGCGCGCGGGAAATATCGTTTTGGATATTTCCAACTTGGAATATTTTGCCAATGAAGGCGCGGCGCCATTGGCCGCTCTTTTGGCCGAAGAACTGCAAAGATACAAATTACCGGTACTGGCTACCACTACGCCCGAGGGCTACAAACAAGTAGTTGAGGGCACGGCGCTCGCGGGAATTTTTGAGCGCGTGGATGTGGATGAACCGGACACCAATTTGGCAATTCAAATTTTGGAAGCCGAGTCCGGCGGTATTGAATTTAAGAGGCAAGTTTATTTTTCATATGACGCGCTGTCATCCGCGGTAAAATTGTCGGATAAATATTTACACGAGCGGTTTTTGCCGGACAAGGCCATAGAAATTATAAAAGAAGCCGCGCTTTACGTGCAAAATAAACGCGGGAAAAATTCCGTAGTCGGGCGCGAAGATATCGCCAAAGTGGTAAGTGAAAAAGGCAAAGTGCCGGTCACGTCAATCACGGAATCGGACCGCGATAAATTATTAAAATTGGAAGAAGTTATCCACGAGCGGATTATCGGGCAGGCGGAAGCTGTGGATATGGTTTCGGCCGCGCTTCGGCGGGTGGGCGCGGGCATGCACGAGGGCAAACGACCGATTGCCAACTTTTTATTTTTAGGGCCAACGGGCGTAGGCAAAACCGAGCTGGCAAAAACTATTGCCGAAGTATTTTTTGGCGGAGAGGACGCCATGATCCGCGTGGATATGTCCGAATACCAGGAAAAACAGAGCTTATATCGTATGATCGGCAACGCGGGCGAGGCCGGATCTTTGACTGAAGAAGTGCGCAAAAAGCCCTTCGCGCTTCTATTATTAGATGAAATAGAAAAGGCGAGCCCAGATATCCTTAATTTGTTTTTACAAGTTATGGACGACGGACGCCTCACTGACGGCAAGGGCAGAACAGTTGATTTTACCAATTTGATTATCGTCGCCACTTCCAACGCGGGCAGTGATTTTATCGCCAAGGAAGTTAACAAGAGAACCGCGATTGAAGAAATAAAAAATAAACTTTTGGAAGAAAAACTTTCCGCTTATTTTCGGCCGGAATTTTTAAACCGCTTTGACGGCGTGATTGTTTTCCGTCCGCTCGCCTCGGATGAAATTGTGCGGATTGCGGAACTTTTGATTAAAAAAATCGCCAAGAAAATGTCCGACAAGGGTATTGAGCTGGTTGTGGATAAGTCCGCATTGGAAGAGCTCGCCAAGCTTGGTTTTGACCCGAAATTCGGCGCCAGGCCCTTGCGGCGCGTGCTGGCAAAAGAAGTGGAAGACCGCTTGGCAAATATGATTTTGCAAAACAAGCTGAAAAGAAGAGATAGGGTGACATTCAAGAGTTTGGCTGATGTGGAAATTACGGGTGGAAAGAAATTATAAATTTATCAATTTCCGCTCTTTGACAACCGCGGAAAAAGGAGAGAGGCAATGGGAAGGGCAACGCTGTTCACGTTTTTGTTTTTGGTGGGGTGTGTTCATTTGCAGCCGGTTCAAGGGGCCGATGGCCGCATTAACATCAAATTTTGCCGGAACGCGACGCAAAAAGAAAAGCGCGACTTTTTTGCAAGACACAATCTTACAGCGGTGGCGCAAAATATTTTCGGATATGATGTGGCGGAATGGCGGGGACAGACGCCAAGGATTATCAAACCGCTATTTAAAGCCGTTGACCATTGCACGGGGAAAAATCCTCCGGACGAAATGCTGGTGCGTGACTTTGAAGTGGAACGCAAGCGGCTGACGCGTCCGGTTTTGGTACGGCGACTTGCCCCCAAAAAAATCAAAAAGACCCCAGTCCTCGCAAAAGTCAGCACGCCTTGGGTTGAAGCCCTTATTCAGTCCGAAAAAGCTCATAAGTTTTTGGACGAAAAGGGTGTCGCTCTTTGGGCAAACGGCATTGTATTTGCCGATGAGGGAATAAATTTTTCACACCCGGATATCAAGCCGGCGCTAAAATACGGCAATGATAAAAAACCGATTTTTTGGATGGCCAAAGGAAGAAGGATTTCCGATTTTGAAGGAGGACATTGCGGTTTCGTTGCTTGTCTTGCGGCCGGATACCGCGATGGCAAGGGCGCTGAAGGTGTCGCCGCAAAAAATGCTTACATTCTTCCGCTCATGTTGAGATTTGGATTGCACAGCGGTTCTTTTGTGTCGGATCTGGCCATTGGGCTTGCTCATTATATGGAACTGGAAAAAAAAGGCGAGATTTCTTTCCACGTTGTTAATATGAGTTTTACTTTAGGGCAAGATTCCCGTATTGTTTACGCGGCCATGAAACATATGAAAGAAAAGCTTTTCGTTGTTGCCGGAGGCAACAGTGGATTTGATAACATCCCGAAAAATATTGACGAAGATAAAAATTGGCCGGCAAGTTGGGAACTGCCCAATATCATCACTGTCATCGCTACTGACAAAGACGATAACTTCGCCATTAATGTGTCCAATTACGGGCCGACGAGAGTTGATATCGCGGCGCCAGGCGAAAATGTGGCGAGTTGCAAGGATAAGGATGGTTACGCAATCCAGAGCGGTACTTCTTTTTCTACGGCTCTTGTTTCCGGAGCCGTTTCGCTTCTGTATTCCATCAATCCATTTATGGATGAAGAATCGGCAAAATACGCCCTTTTGCTCGGTGCGACCGCAAAGCACAATCTGATGGACAGAGTCAGAAAGGGCAGGCGGCTGGATGTTTACGCTTCCGCAAGATTAGTCTACGACCTGATGTATGGGTTGTATGAAAAATAACTCACGCTCCGCGCCTCCGTTCTTCGCTAAAGCTTCGAAGGACAGGGCGGAGTTTTTTTATATTTTATAAAATTGGGATATAATAATAAGCAATATGTTATATTTGGCGACATTTGTTTTGGCCGCACTTCTTAGTTTTTTATTTACGCTGGCGGTTCGCCGGCTCGCCATGCGTTTTAAAATACAGGACGCACCGGTTGGCGAGAGAAAACAACACGTGAGAGCCGTGCCGCTTTTGGGAGGGTTGGCGCCGTTTGTCGCGTTTTTTGGCATGGCGTTTTTTTTAATTTACATAAAAATAATTCCCACTTCGCTCGCTTCGCCTTTGGTGTGGCTAAGTTACTCCGCGGCGCTTATAATGCTTGGCGGATTTTTTGATGATAAATATTCTCTTCCGCCAAAGCGCCAAATCTGGTTTCCTTTGGCCGCCATCGCGGTCGCGGTTTTTTATGGCGGCACGCGCATCCATCTCATCACTAATCCCTATGGCGGAGTTTTATTTCTTATTCCGGCAGTTTCTTTGGTTTTAAGTTTTTTGTGGCTTTTTATTATTACTTACACAACAAAAATTTTGGACGGTTTGGACGGCTTGGTGTCCGGCACGGTGGCAATCGGCGCGCTCACAATTTTTCTTTTCACCACTCTTACTAATTTCAAAGAAGCCGGACTGTCTTATCTCGCCATTGTTTTAGCCGGCGTTTTTATTGGATTTTTGATTTTGAATTATTATCCGGTCCCACTTCGCCCGCCCTTCGCATGGAGCTACGGAGCGGCGCAGCAAGGCTTCGCGGGACAGGCCAAGATTTTTTTGGGCGAAGGCGGAAGTTTGTTTGCCGGTTTTATTTTGGGCGGTTTGGCAATTATGACCGGCGCGAAAATCGCGGTGACACTTATGGTTTTGGCATTGCCGTTGATTGATTTGCTTGCCGTAATTATTAAACGAATTATAAAAAAGAAGCCGTTTTGGAAAGGCGACCGCTTGCACCTGCATTATTTATTGGTGGATAGGGGATGGAAGCCGCAGCATGTGGTTTATCTGTTTTGGGGGCTTTCCGCGGCCATGGGGCTGATTGCTGTTTTTTTGCCGAGCGGGGGGAAGGTCGCGAGTTTGATTTTAATTTCAATAATATTTTTTGCAGTTGATATCTTCGGGTTTAAAGAAAAATAAAAATTATTTTAATTTTGTGATATAATAATAGTATATGGCCAAAGATTTAAATTATATCGGTGTTGATATCGGAGCGTCCGGCATTAAGATCGTAGAACTTGCCAATGAAGGCGGGCGGGCGCGGCTCATTACTTTTGGTTTTTCCGAATATGAAGCGCAAAGCGCGACTGACGCCTTGGACAATCCCGAAGCTAAAGGAAAAGAGCTGGCGGAACTTGCGGCAAAGGCCGGCGCCACCACTAAGCGGGCGGTGACCGGGCTGCCAATGGCTTCGGTTTTTAGCACGCTTTTTACATTTCCCGAGGGCACGGAAAAAGGCCTGGAAGATATGATAAAGAGCAAAGCAAAAAAATTATCGCCAATTCCCGAAGACGACCTAGTTTTGGATTGGAAAAAATTGGCGCCACAGCCCAATGAAAAAATGGTAAAAGTGGCGGTAACCGCCGCGTCGCGTAAAATGATAGAAAAATATATGCAACTATTCCGCGCTTCGGGGCTTACGCTTCTGAGTTTGGAAACCGAAGCCTATGCTTTGGTGCGCGCGCTTTTGGGAAAAGACCGGGCTCCGGCAATGATTGTTGATATTGGTTCCATCAAAACCAATATTTTGATGGTTAAGGATGGGGTTCCGGTTATCCACAGGACGGTTAAAGCCGGCGGGCGGGATATTAGCAATTTTTTGTCTGAAAAAATGAAAGTTGACCTAAAGCAGGCCGAAGAAATGAAGAAAAATTTGAGTTTGGGCAAGCTTGCCGGCGCGGAAGCGGCTCTGGGGCAAATAGTGGAACCCATCGTTAATGAAATAAAGTTTTGCGAATCGCTTTATAATGAGCAATATCAAGATGGAAAGATTGAAAAAGTGGTTTTAACCGGCGGCTCATCACTTATTGTTGGTTTATCAGACGCGTTAAGGCAAGCCACCGGGCTCCGCGTATTTATCGGCGATCCATGGGCGCGGGTGATTTATCCGGACGACCTGAGGCCGGCCCTGGACAAGAATGGCCCCGGCTTGACTATTTCCGTAGGCCTTGCGATGCGCGATATTCTGTAATTTGTGGTATAATATAAATAATTAAAAAGGTCGAACGAATTAACAAAAAACGTTTTTTGTAAATTTTATAACTTCTCTGAAAATTCCTAGGTAATTTTAGAGGAGGAAAAAACTTATTAAAATGAAAAAAGCAAAAGGTTTTACATTGATTGAGCTCTTGGTGGTTATCGCCATTATCGGACTTTTGTCCACTTTGGCTGTCGTTGCCTTAAACAATGCCAGACAGAAATCAAGAGATGCCAAACGCGTCTCTGATATAAAGCAGGTTTCCACAGCTCTTGAGCTCTATTTTGCTGATAATAACGGTTATCCGGTGGCGGCTACGGCCATTGCCATGGGTGACGCGGACCATGATTGTTTAGATGACGGCGGTTTTGTAGCGGCTTGCGCTACTGCGCCAACCTATATGGGCGTGGTGCCGACCAACCCGGGTCCGGGTGGAGCGGCTTATACGTATATTAGTGCGGACGGCTCAACCTATACCATGTCCTTCACGTTAGAAGGTCAAACAGGCGGCTTAACCTCCGGTAATCACACGGCAACGCCTTCCGGTCTACTGTAGATTTTATAAAAAAAGCGGCTCGCAATGGCCGTCTTTTTTTATAAGAATAAATAGGGTAAAATATAGTATGGGCACCCCCTCTGCCCTTCCCACTTCGCCAAGGCTTCGCGGGACAGGTCGGGCATCTCCCCCTCTAAAGAGTGGGGAGAGGACGCATCCTCCTTCCGCCTCTGCCCCCTTTTAAGGGGGAAGTGCCCCGTCTGCGGAGCGAAGGGGGATAAGAGAAAAATATCCGCACTATGTTTTACTTTATTTTAATAATCATTTTCCTTCTTGGCGCGTCCATGGGAAGTTTTATTGCCGCCTCGGTTTATAGAATGGAAAATAAAAAGTCTATTTTGCGCGGCCGATCGGAATGCGAGAAGTGCGGAGCAAAACTTGGGGCGAGAGATTTGGTCCCGGTTTTTTCATATTTATTTTTGCGCGGGAAATGCGGAAAGTGCGGAAAAAAAATCGGCGTGGAATTATTTTTTATGGAGATAATTTGCGGTTTTCTTTTTGCGGCCGCGTTTTTTTTGCATCATTCACTGGTTTTATTATTGGTGCGGGATTGGATATTTTTGAGCGCGCTGGCTTTTCTTTTTCTTTATGACAAAAAATACGGTTTTTTGCCGGACGCAGTCAGTATCCCTTCTATTATTATAGTCTTTAGTTTAAACGCGGCCGCGGGGAATGACGCATGGAATCTGGGATTGGCGATTTTAGCCGCGGGCGGATTTTTCCTGGCGCAATATTTGGTGTCGCGCGGAAGCTGGGTTGGCGACGGCGACATCCGGATGGGGGCGCTTTTGGGCGCGGGGCTGGGATGGCCGGGAGTAGTTGCCGCGATTTTTATCGCTTATATTTTAGGCGCCATTTATTCTATATTTTTATTAATAACAAAAAAGAAACAAATGCGAAGCCGCATCGCCTTCGGCACATTTTTGGCCGTCGGCGGCGCGATCACGTTATTTTGGGGCGATGTTATTATTAAATGGTATTTGGGATTATGACAAAGGATGAAGCAAAAAAAAGAATAAAAAAATTGCGCGACGAGATTGACTATCACCGCTATCTTTATCATGTTTTGGATAAGGTGGAAATTTCTGACGCGGCGCTGGATTCTTTGAAACACGAATTATATAAATTGGAACAGCAATTTCCGGATTTAATTACACTGGATTCGCCCACGCAAAGAGTTGGCGGCGAGGCGCTGGATAAATTTGAAAAAGTCGCGCATGAGGTGCCAATGCTTTCAATTGAAGACGCTTTTTCATTTCACGAAGCGCGGGAGTGGGAAGAACGAATGAAGCGCTTGTCGCCGCACGAAAAGTATGATTATTACGCGGAAATAAAAATGGACGGCCTGGCCATGTCGTTAAATTATGAAGATGGCGTGTTTGAAGTTGGCGCGACCCGCGGTGATGGAAAAATCGGCGAGAATGTGACGCAAAATTTAAAAACCATAGAGGCCATACCCTTGCGGTTGCGCGTGCCGGGGGAATCGGAAGTAAAACATTTTTTGCAAAAATTTCCTGATGTTGATAAAGAAAAATTTAAGAAAAAGATTTTCAGTTTGGACGGGCGGGTGGAAATTCGCGGCGAGGCGTTTATGCGAAAAAAAACTTGGGCGGAATTAAACCGCGAGCAGAAAAAGAGGGGAGAGGCGGAATTTGCCAATCCGCGCAATGCCGCGGCTGGCTCCATCCGCCAATTGGACTCCAAAATTACCGCCAGCCGGCATTTAGATTTTTACGGCTACGATTTGATTACGGATTTTGGTCAAAAAAATCACGAAGAAGCGCATGAAATTTTGAAACTCCTTGGTGTTAAAGTAAATCCGCATAATATTTATTGCAAGAATCTGGAAGAAGTTGAAAAATTCCACAAACACATGGCCGCGATACGCGCCAAGCAAGATTTTTGGTTTGATGGCATTGTAGTTAATGTGAATAATA
This sequence comes from uncultured Gammaproteobacteria bacterium, assembly GCA_964522845.1. Lineage (GTDB taxonomy): Bacteria > Patescibacteriota > Patescibacteriia > CAZFZQ01. Next base: position 16,435 of record CAZFZQ010000012.1, read on the forward strand.
TTATTTTGTTTAAGAAATTGGGCGTGGTGGGCAAAACTCCGCGCGCCGTTTTGGCTTATAAATTTCCGGGTGAAGAGGCTACGACGCGGCTTTTGGAAGTACATTGGCAAGTTGGCCGGACCGGCGCGCTAACGCCTGTGGCCACCATGGAACCGGCGCAAATCGGCGGCACTACGGTAACGCACGCCACGCTCCACAATCCGGATGAAATCAAACGTCTGGGCGTAAAAATCCACGATACGGTGATCTTGGAAAAGGCCGGCGATGTTATTCCAAAAATAAAATCCGTGTTGCTTCGCATGCGGACGGGCCATGAAAAGCCGATTCACATTCCGGCCAAATGCCCGATTTGCGGAAGCGACTTGGAATATAAAAAGATTAAAGCCGGAAAAAAAGAAGAAGTGGCCCGCCTCGACTCGCGAGGGCTCGCCGACGCGAGGCGGGGTGTCATATTATTTTGCACAAATAAAAAATGTTATGCCCAAGAAGTGGAAAATATCATCCATTTTGTTTCCAAAAAAGCTTTAAATATTGATGGAATGGGCGAAGAAATCGTCCGGCGGTTTGTGGATCTGGGGCTGATTGCTACGATGGCTGATATTTTTACATTAAAAAAAGAAGATATTGCCGGGCTTGAACGTTTCGGCGAAAAATCCGCGGATAATTTGATTGAAGCGATCGGGGCGGCGAAAAAAGTTTCTTTGGCGCGGCTTATTTATGCCTTGGGGATTTCTAACGTGGGCGAAGAAATGGCCAATGCCCTCTCGCGCCACTTTGGAGATATCCACAAAATAATGTCCGCCAAAAAAGACGAATTATTAAAAGTTGGCGACGTGGGCGAGGTGGTGGCAGAGAGTGTCTTAACTTTTTTTAATGATGAAAAAAATAAAAAACTGATTGCTGAACTTTTGAAAAACGGCGTAAAGATTGAAGAAGTAAAAATCAGCCGTCATCAGCCGCTCGCGGGAAAAACATTTGTCCTGACCGGCACGCTGGAAAAAATGACGCGCGATGAGGCCAAAGATAAAATCCGCGCGCTCGGCGGCGACGTTTCTTCCTCTGTGTCAAAAGAAACGGATTTTGTCGTTGCCGGCGCTGAAGCCGGTTCAAAATTGGACAGGGCAGAGAAACTGGGAGTAAAAATTATTGAAGAAAAAGAATTTTTAAGGATGTTGAAATAATCTCCCGCTTCCTATAATATATAGCAATATGAAACTTTCAAAAGAAGAGGTGCAAAAAATAGCTGAATTGGCGAGGATTGAGTTACAAGATAAAGAGATAGAAAAATACCGCGATCAATTGTCGGATATTTTGGGTTACGTGAATAAATTGCAAGAGGTGGATACCAAGGGCGTGGAAGCGGCGCATGCCACGGATTTGATTAATGCCTGGCGCGAAGATGAAGTTAGGGGTTGTGGCGCGGATGAGCGCAAACTTATTTTTGAAAACATGCCGGATAAAGAAAATGACCAGCTGAAAACGATTGGAATTTTTAAGAAATAATTATGAACCTAAACGAACTTACAATTTCAGATGCGCACAGAGGGTTGAAGGCTAAAGAATTTTCCGCAAGAGAACTGACGGACGATTGTCTTGTCGCAATTAAAGAAAAAAATGGCAAGCTGAATGCGTATCTCACGATTTTTGAAGAAAGCGCGCTGGAACATGCGCGCGAGGCGGATCTAAAAATCGCAAAAGGCGAAGAAATCGGCGAGCTCACCGGCATCCCTTTGGCTATCAAGGATAATATTTTAATTCAAGGAACGCGCGCCACGTCAGCGTCAAAAATTTTGGAAAATTATATTTGCACTTATGACGCGACCGTGATTGAACGGTTGCGAAAAGCCGGAGCGATTTTTTTGGGAAAAACGAATATGGATGAATTTGCCATGGGATCATCCACGGAAAATTCCGCATACGGCGCCACAAAAAATCCGCACAATATTAAAATGGTTCCGGGCGGTTCGTCCGGCGGTTCTGCCGCGGCCGTGGCCGCTGATATGTGCTTGGGCGCGTTAGGAAGTGATACGGGCGGATCAATCCGCCAGCCGGCCGCCTTATGCGGCACGGTGGGGCTAAAGACCTCCTATGGCCGCGTCTCCCGCTATGGCCTTATGGCCATGTCATCATCTTTGGATCAAATCGGCCCATTCGCCAAAACCGTGGAAGACGCGGAAATAATTTACCGCGCCATTGCCGGACATGATGAACGCGATTCCACCACTGCGGATAAAAAAGTGGAAACCGGCGGCAAAATTGATTTTAAAAATTTAAAAGTTGGTCTGCCAAAAGAATATTTTTCTTCGGAATTAAGTCATGACATCAGGGAAAAAATAAATCAAAAAGTCCGCGAATTGGAAAAAGCCGGCGCGAAAATTCAAGAAGTTTCCTTGCCTCATACGGAATATGGATTAGCGGTTTATTATGTTATTATGCCATCAGAGGTTTCGTCCAATTTGGCGCGGTTTGACGGCATCCGTTATGGGTTTTCAGTCTACGGAGAAAAGGGTGCGGGCACCGCGAAGCTTCAGCGAAGTGGTGTGGATAACTTATTTGATGTTTATAAAAAATCGCGCGCCTCGGGTTTTGGCGATGAAGTGCGCC
>CAZFZQ010000013.1:0-3965 GCA_964522845.1 uncultured Gammaproteobacteria bacterium
GTAGAGCGCCGCGTTTGCAACGCGGAGGCGGCCGGTTCAAGCCCGGCAGGGTCCAAATAAAAAATTTCTGGTTCGTCCAGGAATTTTTTATTTTTGCCGGGCTTGAACAAAAGGGTGGTAGGGAAAAAGCTTTTTCCCTACATGCTGAGGAAAGTTATTCGGAAACCCGAAGGTTTCCGAAAGCGCAGTCCCGTCTGCGGGACGAGCAGTGAAAGCCCGGCAGGGTCCAAATAAAAAATTTCTGGTTCTTCCAGGAATTTTTTATTTTAATATCTTCTTACCTCAGCTCAATGATGAAGGTCAAGCTGTTCTCAGCCAATGTCTCTCCGGATTTGTAATCCTTGGCCGTGATTTTAATCGTGTAACTTCCTGCGGAAAGATTACCGGCCACAGCTTGAGTAAAGGCTGCGCTATCTTTTTCCCCCGGCTTCATTACCCATTTTCCCGCTTTGGAGGATACAACTTTGCCGTCTTGATTTAACAATTCGCGCACCATCTTCACCGTCTGTTTGGCCAATGTCAGATTCTCGTAGGAAAACTTGAGCTTCAGATTGGCTGGGAGAACCACATTGGATTTAACCTTGGAAAGTACGGCGGCGTCAAAACTTACAGCAGAATCCTGAAAAGCAACTTCGCCCAAGACAAAGTATTTCATCTTAAGTTTCTCTACCGTAATATCAAAACTATTGTCGGCCAAAGCTTTGTTTTTGGAATCAAGGATTCTTACTTTAATGGTGTAGTTGCCCGGAGGAAGTTTTTTATCTATAGCTTCACTCACATCTTTCTTCAGCTCGGCTCCGGCTTTCATGGTAACCGCGCCAGTTGTCCGTTTTACAACCTTTCCTTTGTCGTTCAATATTTCTCTATAAATTTTCACGACAAGCAATTTTTTGCCCTCATTTTTGTACCGATAGATGAACTTGAGGGGCTCGCCGGGCTGGAAGGAAGTGACCGCAACATTACTTATGGATAAGGACGAAGCGGGAGACGCTACCGCGACAGAAGCCGCCACGCTCGCGGCCGGAGTAACTTCCGCGACAACGGCACCGGGGGAAACCGTAATATTAATTGTTTTTGCCTCGCTTTCAATTCCGCTTGAATTCCTAAATTTCGCGTAAATTTTCTTCACGCCGTCGCCGGCTGATAAACCCAAAAACTTGCTCGCCACATATGGCCCCCAGGAAGCTCCGGTGAAATTAGCATCCTCCGACAGCATCATTTGGGCGACATTCTTGACATCAAAAATCAAAATGACAAGATTTGAAGCAACCGTAGTTTTTCCGCCGGAAGCCATAATCGGATTTACGCCAAAACTTACAGTCGCGGGCTGTATTACCCCGCCGCCGCCCCCGCCATTACCGCCGCCAGTCTGACTTGCCACTTCATAACCGGTGGAAACCGAAGAGAGCACCGACTCTACTCCGCCGGTATCCGCGGATGTAACTTTATAATAATAGGTATAACCGGCTACCGCGCTATAATCCGTATAGCTGGTTCCTAAAATATTATCAGAAGTATTGAGCTGCGTATATGTCCCATTGGCGGAAGTTGAGCGATAAATTTCATATCCCAGAAGGTCCGCAAGCTCGCTTCCGCCCAAGTTAGTCGTCGGAGCTGTCCAAGAAACCACAAGAGCATTAGGATAATAATTATTTCTTGTAACCGTAAGCCCTGTTGGCTCGGATGGCGCCAAATCGTCGGACTGAACCAAAGGATTGAATGTTGATAAGTGCGAAGTAAAGCCGGTAAAATTAACCGTGGAAACATTGGACAAATTGCTTGTTGGCTCAACAAATTTTCCGGTTGAATCTTTATATACAACCGTTGTCGGGAGATGCTCCCAATTATCAGTACTGGTATCCCAGCTGCCAACTTTTACTTTTTCCACATTGGCGAGAGTCAAAGAAGAAAGCGAGCTTGTCAAATCCGCTGTTGAATAAGAGGACATAATCGCAATATCTTTATTCAAAATGGCTACGGAGCCGCCATTATTATTGAAACTGGTAATCGTCTTGGCCTCGCCGGAAATCGGTTTTCCCGAGCTGCCGCCAACAACATTTGACGTTTCCTTTTCATTCAAAGTATAGCTGTTGGCGGAGGAAGCAATGGCCGTTTCCGTGGCGTTAATCTCTACGCCGGCGGAACTGTCAGACAAGGCGCCGCCCGCTTGAGGCGTAACGGCCTGCGAGGTAGAAACCGCGAGGTTTGATTTGGGCACAGTCAAGTTAATGTCTACCGATGACAGATTGGAGGTAGAAACAGAAACAAAGTTGGAATAAGATTTTTCAGTATAGCCATCATACGAAGCGGAAACCTTCCAATCGCCGGCTATAACTTTCAGTGTATAAGTGCCATCGGAAGCGGTCGTGGCTGTAACCGTGCCGCCGCCCAATTTTGCGGCTTTAACCGCGGCGCCGGAGACAGCCGTACCAGCCACTGTAATCGAACCCGAAATATTTAAAGAAGCTGCGGCAACTGCTGTCGCGCTGTCAGCCAAAGCGCCATCAGCGCTTATGGTCACGCTTGAAGCCGTATCAATATACCCGTCTTTGTCCGCTTTCATTAAATATGTGCCAGCGGAAACCCTGGTGCTGTAATTGCCGCTGCTATCCGCCTTGACTTCAGCGGTCTCACCCGTGGAAGCATTCTCTAAATGGACTGTAGCGTCGGGAACCGCGGTTCCGCTCCCATCCTTCACTGTTCCGCTGACATATTTTATCGCCGGCAATTTCACGTTAATGGTTTCATCTCCGTCAACTTCAACTTTCCAAAGCCCGTTTACGGCCGTAGAGGTCGCCATAATCGTTCCGGACTCACCATAAACATTCAGACCAGAAGCGGAAACGCCGGGAATATTTATTTTCATCAAATAGAAATTATTCGGGCTTGTGCTGGTTACACTTCCTATTGTTACCGGATCAGCGCCGACATTATAAACAGGCAGAGAAAACGTGCTTGAAGCCACATTGCCAAATGATTCGGCTTTATCAATTTTCCCTCCGATTAAGCTGAATTCAACAGCCGCTTTGGGCGTGGTTGTGGTATTGCCATTCACGTCAATAATATTGATTGTCACCGTGCCTTTTTTCGGACTTAGAAGATCCGTGGGTTCCGTTGTTACCGTGCCGGCTGAATTTACCACCACACTGCTGCTAAAAGCCGGCAAAAGTCCCATAGTCGGGGAGATGGCTTTCATTGTGTATGTCCCAGGCGGCAATTTAAATGTCGAACTTCCGTTTGTATCCGTCAAAGCCGCGTTTATATAAACGTCCCCGGCCGAAGTTGTGCCTTCTATGGTTACCTGAACATTGGATAATTCTTCGTCATCAGCCGCGACATACGCGCTATCGCTATTTGTGTCAACAACAACGCTCTTTGTAATTGTTCCATAGTTCACCGAGGACGTGTCGGGTTCAAAATTTTTGCTGTCGGCGTTTGCGCCGCTAATGGTAATGGTTTTCGGCGTCAATGCTCCATATTGAGGCGTCATGGCCTGCACTTTCCAGGTACCATTGTTAACATACAAAGTATAGTTTCCGGTAGATGGATCGCTAAAATTTTCCGCGTGGCCGGAACCGTCGGTTCTGTAAGCATTAACAGGCGCGTTGCCAATCGGATTGGTACCGTCTGTCACCTTGCCGCTAATGGTATAAGACGGCTTGGAAATTGTCAGAGTCAAACTTGCGGCCGTCATAGAAGATAAGGTTATGCCGGTAGATGAGCCATCAACAAACACTTTATCCGTGCCGGAAACACTTCTCACGGAGACAGAACGTTCCGCGCCGCCGGGCATACCGGGCATTTCCGCGACAATTTTATAAGTTCCATAAGACAAATTTATAGAGCCTGTGCCGTCGGCGCTGGCATTTGTGTCCGCGCCCACGCCATTCATAGGAGAATATGCGTTAACATGAGCAAAACCAATGGCATTTCCCGATTCATCCTTGACTGTAAATTTAATTGTT
>CAZFZQ010000013.1:3975-18924 GCA_964522845.1 uncultured Gammaproteobacteria bacterium
TTTGCCGGCTGAAGCAACGCCGAATGTTGCGGTCGAAGGATAGGCCGCGCAAGAGGCCGGACAGCCGGTTATCATAACTTGCTGGGGCTTGGGCATCATCCAGGCCGACTGGGTGGCTAAACCGCCCTTGCCGAAAATTTCCACAGACATTGATGGCTGAATGCCCACCATCCAAACGCCATTGGCATTCAATTTGATGCTATTGGAAGTGTTATTGGTTAAAGTTCCGTTCAGAGTCGTGGTGGCCATTCTAAACGCTCCCGGACCGCTGGCAAAAATATCCACCGCGTCAGCAGAAAATGTGCCGCTGATATTCAAGGTAACGGTAGCGCCCGACGAGGCATCGGTGACGGAAACATTTTGCGTGCAATTATTGCTGGCGCAAGCCGTGGCGCTCAAATTTAGAGGTATTGGAAATCCGGCGGTATAGCTCGTCGCTCCGACTTTAAAAAACTTTTCCACGCCAAGCATATAATTGCCGGCCACAAGATTTTGGAATTGGAACTCTCCGTCAGAGGCGGCATAAACACTATTAGCCGAAGAAGTTGATTGCGCGCCGGTCATAGGCGACATCAAGAAAACGTTCACGCCATTTAAACCGGTGGCATTCGCAAGCACTCGGCCTCTCACGTTCAAAGTTCCGGCGGCTGTCGTAAAAAACGAACCGGAAGACAAAGTTTCAATCACTGTGCCATCGGATTTTTTCGTTTCCACTGAAGCAGTGTTGCCGGAAGTGGTAATTTTTGTCACCGATGCCGAATTTATAATTTGAGCGATATCCAGCCGCAAATAATCATGTTGGTCGCCCGAGACGCAAGGGGATGTATTATCTGTGCCGCAACGGGTCGCCACCGCTCCCAACATCACTCTCACAACCGGTGAAGTGCTATTTACTAACACGCCGTCGCTCGCCGCTCCGCCCGTTGTCCAGCCGGAGGGCAATGTCCCTTCGCTTCCAAACACCACGGTGCCCGGGCCGGGACCGTTGATATCATTATTCGGCGAACTGAATGAATCTTTTTTAGCGCCGGAGACATCCGTGCCCTCCGGAAAAGTAATATCAATATAGCCGGAGGCTGGAATTTGCTTGGAAATCGGGGCCTCTATCCCATAAATCGTGGAAGCGCCGGCCATGGGATTGAAGGGATATACCTTAACGCTGGGAATGTAGCCGATACCGGAATCAGTAAATGTTTTAATTGCCGTAGGCGGCGGACCGAACATTCCGCCTTGCACCATACTGCCGGAAGAATCCATCATCGGCCCCATCATTCCGCTACCGCTTCCAAAATTTCCGGTTGTGGCGCTGGATTGCGCCGTGGTTGTTGCCGCATTGCCGGATGTTGATAAACTATTGAAACTCACGTCTTTTACATTGCTGACTTTGATATTCATCAAAGTTGTGCCCGCGGAAAATCCGGAAATCGACGGCAGGCCGTTAATCGCCGCGCTGCGCGTTACTGCGTCATAATTTATAGTCGCGGTCGCCGGCAAAGTTACCGTTGCCTGCGTAACACCCAAACTGTTCATAATCTTAACCGTGTAATTGCTTGGATTCAAAACACTGCTGGCATAATTGGAATCGCTGGCGGAAAGCGCGAGCATTGGTTTTGAAAATGTCACTTTCAGGGCAAATTCGTTAGCTTGCGCCGAATTTACCGTCGGAGACGATGTATCGCCGCCGGTAGTAGTAAAAGTCCTAAGCATGGCCTGGCTGCCAACCGTGACAGAATCCTGATCCAGCGCGTTTCCGGCCAAGTCCTGCACATCCGTCGTAACGCTGATTGTATAAGTTGAAGTGGCGGTCAGGGCATAAGTCGGAGAAAGAGTCGCGGCCCACTTATTGGCATCATAATTCAAACTGCCGGAAACAACTGTTGAACCAAGTTTTAAACTGACAGAACTGTCCGTCACCGTAGAAGGATTAACTGCTTCTGAAAAAGTAATAATAATCGGCTTTATCGTGGAAATACCCGAAGCTCCGGAAGCGGGAATGGTTGAGTCAACACTCGGCGCCGCGCTATCAGTGGTTCCCCCGGTGTGAAAACCGGATTTATACATTATATTCGTCGCGTAACCGGATTGAGTTGAGTTGCCCAATGGGATGCCTTTGGACGAAGTAATGCTGCCAAGAACTTCAACACGATAGTCGCTATCAGAATCAAGAGCGGCGGACGGCGCAAGAATAACTATTTTATTGCTTGAATCCAGACTATTGGTTGTTGTTACCAATGCTTTGCCCTCGCTGGCGGTAAAAGCATTGGTAATTTTATATAATTTGACATTAGCTAAATTGCTTGAAGTATTTTGCATGGCTTCGGAAAAAGAAACAAAGGCCTTGCTATTTTTAGCAACATTGATTTGACCCGGAGTTGGCTGACTGCCAACAATAAATGGCGGAAAAGCGCTACCCGTGCCGTAATTTGCGCCAATCTCCCCGACGTTGGAAAACATCTGCCCGGCGGTTGAAAAAGATAAAACATACGTTCCGCCTCCGCCATTGCCGCTGACGGGATTGCCTACGGTATCCTTAACGGCCGGCGTTATAAACAATGTATAAGCCTGGCCGACAGCTAAGACCGCTGACGGCGTAAAACGCGCTTGTGTTGCCGATGGCGCGGTTACGGCGCCGGCAATTTTTGTCACACTACCCGCTAAAGTTAAATATATATTAGAAGAAGCGTCAGCGGCATTAGTATCAATCACCGTGGTCCCGTCCATACTCTTACTGAAAGTAATATCCAATTCTTGCGGACTGCTGTCCGGTTTTTGCGTTGGGAAACTATTCATTCCCATCATTGGAAAACTGGAAATAACTTTCGGCATATTAAAATCGCCGCCTCCCCCCATCATGCCGGAATAAAGTGTAATAGTTGAAAGCTGAACAAAGCCGGAAGCGGGAATATACGTAGAAATAGATTGATCCATATACCCATCTTTGGCGATTTTTATCTGCGCTCCGCCAGCCGGACCGACATTAGAAAAACTATAAGCGCCGTCACTGCCGGTTGTAGCCGCAAACTGCGTACCTTCAATCCAAACCGTTGCGCCTGAAACTGCGCTGCCGGAACTATCATTAACTTGTCCGCTTAAAGAGGCGCCGCCAAGATTACCGGAGACGATAGTAATGGTCAATGCCTTGCTTTGCTGAAGCGCTGAACTTGGAATGCCATCGGAGTCGTGGCTAAAAGTCACAGAATCATAAACCGGATCATTGGTAAAAACCGATGTTTTTGGCGGGATGGCGGAATCAGAGGCCTGTAAATAATACTTAAAATACGCTTTTGCGCCAGCCCATGAATTAGTCGTCGTTGAACTAAATTTATACCATCCAGAACCGATACTTATGCCATAAATCGGCGTTGAAGACGCGGGCGCGCAGGCTGTATCGGTCGTACAAAATATTAACCGGGTATTGCCGGCAGAAACTGTACCGCCATCGTCATAAATTCTGGCAACAATATTTAATGTAGCGTCCTTTGTGGCTCTGAAAACCGGGCCATGATTAATAGACGGCGCGCCATTGCCGGCTCCGCCATAAGAACCGCCCGAGGGAGTTTCCGTGCCGCCGGTCGTGCTATTTTGCGGCAAAGGCAATGCTCTTGTTACAAAATCATACGAGTTGTTTTGCGTATCAACACTATTGCCCATAGAAGCATCCGTGCCGCCAACCGCCATTGTTGCTAATGTTGAAGCATTAAACGCTTTGCGCTCGATGGACGTTCCGTCATTTCCCCCGCCCGATGCCGCTACGCCTTCGCAATCTCCGGCCACGCTATGCGCGCCCCAGCACACTCTGTCTATAACTGCCGTGGATGACGCGGTAGAAAAACTTAGATACGCGGCGCCATTCGGAACCAATCGCGCCAAAGTAGAAGTTGTATAAACGCCGTCAGCCGTGCTGGAGGATTGGGATGTAATCGGCGCCAAAAGCAAAAATTTATGCGCCGGCACCACGGTTATGGTCGGCATAATTGAAAGAGCCGCGTTAACATCGGCTGTACCGGCGGCATTAACCAAATGAAGCTTTAAGCCGGTAACACTGAAAGAGCCTTCCGAACGATTATAAATTTCTATAAATTCATCATCCGCGTCCGCGGCCGTTCCCATTTTAATTTCAGAAATAACCAGAGGCATAAAACCGCTCAAAATCGGCGTCGCTCCGACCGAGCTGTTTGCCGTGCCCATATAACTCCTTACTAAATTAGTGACTGTAATTGTATCGGTCCCGGTAGAAACAATGATTGCGCCGCTCGCTGTTATGCGAACGGATTTATTGTCCGGCAGAACAATAACAGAAGTAATGGCGCTGTTGTCCCCGCCGTCAGCCGTACTTAATGTATAAGAAGCGCCGCCGCCGCTGATTGTTGAAGTTGTCTTTCCCGACATCATGTCCAAAGTATCATTAAAAGCAACGTCTATTGTTGTGGAATTTATAAAAGTAACATTAGAAACATTGAACATCGCGCCCGGGCCGCCGCTTCCCGAGCCACCCGCGGAAATGGCCTTGGTGCCGGTCAAAACAGTTGTAGCCGGAGGGGCTGCGGATGTCGTAATTCCATTGGCCGCCATATTCACCAAAACAGAATCCGGCGGAGCCCAGCCGGCCGCGGTTTTCAAAATTACAAAAAAACTGGTCGGCATTCCGCCGGAAACAGCCGTAGTATTATTGGAACCAGTGGTAATCGTTGTTGCCGAACCGACATTCACCGTTGTCTGCTCGCCAGCCATTAAGTCGTTCATCGGATCATAAGAATTATTGCCGTTCGTATCCTTAAAAACGCGCAGAGCCGCGAGATGCCCCGCTAAAACTCCATTAGAAACCGCGCCGGCGGTGTTGTTAGCCACTGTGACCGCCACGCTGGACAAAGTTTCATCACCCACTAAAGTAAAGCGCAAAATCGGCATATCAAAGCTTGAGGCCGGAGCCGTCATTCCTCCCGAGGGAATCAAATCGTAAGGCCCTCCGGCGGTTACGGCCGCGCGCGCCGGAGCCGGAAATAAAATAGGCGCTCCAAAAAGCGAGAGCACCATGGCGCAAATTTGTACTACCGAAAGAATCTTCCTCATAGATGTTTTGTTTAACATAATTAATGTTGGAGAAAAAATCTCCTAAATTTTTTTAAAATTTTAGTCGACAATTATATTGTATCACAATTAATTTTTTAAAAAAATAAAATGTCGAGCTAAAAAAAGAGAGGGCTTTCTTCCTATATAATATATAGTGGCAAAAAAATAAGGCGGATGTCTTGTAAATTTCTAATTTCTAACTAAATTCGGCGGCTGTTTGCCGGACAAGGCGGCGATGATATTTTCCGCGGCCACTTGCCCCATCCGCTCTCTGGTTTCCAGCGCGGCCGAAGCCGTATGCGGCGTGAGCACCACGTTTTCATCAGCGCGCAATTCCAACTTGTCGGTCAAATCCGTATCAATAGCCGGCTCGTTTTCAAAAACATCCAAAGCCGCGCCCGCAATTTTCTTGGCCTTCAAGGCCTTGAGCAAAGCCTTTTCTTCCACAATCGGCCCGCGCGAAGTATTCACAAGAAAAGCGGTTTTTTTCATCATTGCCAACGTCTTATCATTGATCAAATGGCGCGTTGTGGGTAAGAGCGGCACGTGCAAAGTAACAAAATCGGAATTTTTTAGAAGTTCCGGCACAGAGGCAAACTTGGCGCCAAATTCTTTTTCAAAATCTTCCGCGCGCTTCACATCATAATACAAAATTTTCATTTCAAAAGCGGACATCATTTTTGCCACCATGCGGCCGATCCCGCCCAAACCAACAATACCCAAAGTTTTTCCATAAACATTGGTTCCCAAAAAAAGCATGGGCGCCCAACCCTTATATTTTTTGTGGCGCGTATACTTGTCGGATTCCACGATGCGTTTGGCGAGCGCCAGCATCAATGCCACGGTATGCTCGGCCACGGACCGGGAAATTTCCGGACCCGGGGCATTCGTCACCATTATTCCCCGCGCTTTGGCCGCGGCCAAATCAATGTTATCAAAACCCACGGCATAATTGCCGATAATTTTTAATTGTTTGCCAATACCGTCCATCACTTCACCATCAATTTTATCCGTTAAAAGCGACAAAAGCGCGTCGCATCCTTTAGCATTTTTTATCAATTCTTTTTTTGTTAAAACCCTATCGTGCGGCGAAACAACAACCTTAAAACCTTTTTGCTTTTTTAACATTTCAATTCCGGATGGCGGAATTTTGCGGGTGACATATATTTTCATATAATTGATCAAGGAATTCGGGAGACAGTTTTTGAACATCAAGGGGGAGTCAATCTTAGCTATAATTATAGGGGGGATGAAGGGTCTCCCCTCTTGCGAGTTCAAAAACTGTCTCCCGAATTACGAATTATTTTATTAGCGCATATTCTACATTAGATAATGACCCTTCAATATCAGCAAGCCAGGCGTCATTGGTGGAAAATAACAAATATATCGCCCTCTCCCTTGAAACATCAATTTCAAAATCACAACTTTTGCCATTACTGCACATCGGCACGCCGCAAGAGGCCAATACTCCGGGATCGGTTTTTTTAACCTGGCACTGTTGCCATCTTGCTTCCACAACTTCATGATTGCAATCCCAATTAAATGTTAGTTGAGGATCAAAAGAAAGAGCCATCAAAGCGGTAAAATCATCGCGGTTCACCCCCTTGTGTCCGCATTCGGCAAAATAATCCGTATAATCTTTCACACCCAAATTTGCCTTGACGCGCAACTTGTTATAACCGGTAACATCTATTTTTTTCACAAAATGCCCGCGCCAAATTCCGCCGGCAACCTTGCATCTCATGCTGAAATAATTTGATTTCACGACATTCCTATAGTCATTGCAAACGTACTTTTTTTTGCTATACACATAAATTCCCATGTCAGACGATAAATCCAGAGGAAGAAATTTTGATGTAGAAGTAGCCGCGGATTCAAAAAAAGCCGCTACCGCGGACGCGAGAGCCGCGTTCGCCACCGAAAAATTTTCCGGCTCCGTAACAATTGATACTTTTTTAGAAATATCCGCGATTTTTTCTTGATAAACCACATAGCTAAAAGCGGCAGATGACAAAACGGCCAAAACAATAACCGCGACAATGAGCCATGCATATCGAGCAAAAAAACCTATCTTTTTTTTCCTCCTCTTTTTCATATAAATTAAATTGCTTCTTTTTTAATTTTAACTTTTTTTAGCATCTCTTCGCTCGGCAATTTTTCCAAGAGGCCATTCTTCGCTCCCATTTCGCGGATGACGCCGTCGGAATTCAAAATCGCCAAACGCAAAGCGTAATCCACATCTTTGCGAAGCGCCAGTCCGGCGCAAAAAGCCGAACCAAAAGCATCGCCAGCTCCGGTTGTGGAAACCGGCTTGGTGCCCAAACTCGCGGCAAACCATATTTCATTATTATACAATACAAACGCTCCGGCGCCGCCATCGGTAATAACAATGCGCGGCGCCACGCCGGATAACTTTTTTATCATCGCATTCATTTCTTCATATTTCACCTTGCACAATTGCGCCGCTTCTTCGCGGTTAACATTAAAAACTTCCGCGCGCAAAATATACTTGCGCAATTTTTCCAAACCCAATTTTAATTCTTTTTCACCCGGGTTCCATGCGATTTTTATTTTATTTTTTGTTGCAAAATCAAAAATTTTATCCAAAAGTTTCATGTTGCCGCCGAGCGAAGTGACATAAAACCAATCCGCCGGCGCCTTGACCGGCAATTCTATAAAATTGGAAGCGCCGCGATAAGCCAAAATGGACCTTTGACCGGAGCTGATCATCAAAAGCGTGGAATACGAGGTTGGCCTCTCTTTGTCCACTTGCAATAAATCCGTTTTGACTTTTTTATCTTTCAAAACCCGCGTAACTTCCCTGCCAAACAAATCATCGCCCACGCGCGTGAGGCACGAAACCGGAATGCCCAAATTGGCGAAAGTCACGGCCGCGTTGGTTGCGCCGCCGCCCGTGTCCACAAAAATATCCGCTACCGCATTTTTTGAACCCAAAGTGAGACAGCTTCCCATGCCGGTTAAAAATCTTTTTGACTTAACAAGTTTAAATGCCTTGCTCAACAGATAAACGTCCAATGTTGCCGAACCAATTGTAATTACCTTCATAGGATTAGCTCTTTAGATTCACAAGATGTACAAACTTTTCCAAAAATTTATTTATAGAAAAATCTTTTTTAAGCAATTGCTTAGTTTCGGCTGAATAATCAAAATTATCTATATTAACAAATTTTGCCTTGTTGTCTTTATTAAATGCCAAAAGACAAATTCCGATTAAATCTGGCTTATGCGGAAAATCTAAGTCATTAAACAGTTTAACATATTTTTGCAAATCTTTTTCCGTAATAATCTCCGTTTTTATTTTCTCGCCGCGCAAATTGCCCTTTTCTTTTGCATAATAGGGCGTATCGCCGCGAAAAACGACGAAATGGGCGAAAGCGGCTCCTCGCCTTCTAATATTAGCAGTTTCTCCCATTAATTGTTCAAAATAATTATTGGCATTTTGTTTGTAATTGGAAGTAACGAATTTAAAACTGATCGTGGCAATTATTTTATCATCTTTAAAAACCGCGACATCAAGCTTTTTTGGATAATACTTTCCATCAAATTTAGCTTCTCTTCCGTCGCCAATGCCCAATGACTTAATGGTAAATTTTTTGCCGATCTTACTTAAAATAATTTGCGATAAAAATTTATGGACCGGAATCAATTTTGCATTGCTTCTTGCTCCTTTTTCATTATAAGCCGCAAAAGAATGATTAACGGCTTTTAAAAATTGGTTTTGAATATTATCCATAATTCGACAATTAAAATAGTGGCGGTTGCGTCTTGAAAAATTGAGGGTGCACAAAATCTTTTAAGAAACTTTTTGCGTATGACTTATAACCCCCGCGATAACTTTTTGAAACGGAATTAATATGCTCTTTCATCAACTCCGAATTTAAAGCATTGCATAATTCATAAATATCAGCGTTATTTTTTGGTTTGATGCAATAGCCGGCATAAAAGCTTGTTTTTTCGTCCTCAACCACATAAAAGCGAGGAGTAAGATTCATTGTGCTGGTTATTATTTTTTTTCCAAAGCTGGTTTTTAATCCCTGATTTCTGCCAAAGGCATAAAATTCTTCATAATCTTTGCCCCCGCCCTTATCTCTCATCCCTAAAATATCGCGATGATGCAAAAAATATTTATACGCTTCGGGATAATTTTTCTGAAAAATATTATTCGGTATTATTCTTTCATTTTTATACGGAAAAATTAAGAAAAAATTTTGGTCATATCCTTTATACGTAGATGCTTTAATAATTGGAACACATAAATTTTTTTCTATTTTAAAACCATTAAAAAAGAAATGATTTTGATCGCTTTTATCCGGTAAAAAAATATAAATATCGTCTTTCAGTGTGGCTATCCCGTAATGAATATCGGCAATCTCTTGGAGCGTAGAATATTTTTTATTAAGTTTAACAATTTTATTTAAATATTTCTCATCAAAAAACTCCCATCTTTCAGACTTCATATGCAGGGCGGCTATTTTTTTGTATTCAATATTTTTAAAATCATTTTTGAAATTTTCGGCGTACAAAAAGCCTGTATTTTTTTCTTTTTGTAGAAAGGTAATCGCCGTGTACGCAGTAGCATCTTTAAAAACTTGAAAATGATCAAAATTTACTATTTTTGTTAAGTGCGGCAACAATAAATTGCGCAAATTTCTTCCTGCTGCCGAATAAAAATGAGAATTGGGGGTAATAAAAGAAATCCTGCCATTTTCAGTTAATAACTTTAACGCTTGCTCAAAAAAACAAAAATACAAATCAATTGAACCGCTGGAAGCAGTAATATATTTTTTTTGCAAAAGTTCCCTTCTGCCATTCAAATTTTGTATGCGGACATAAGGCGGATTGCCGATTATAAAATCAAATTTTTCATCAAAAGTATGAAAGCAAAAATCATCTATTATCGCGTTATATTTTGTAATTTTATTTTTTGATAATTTTTGCAAGTTCTGTTTGGTTTTTTCTATATATTCTTCTGAAATATCGGCGAAATAAACATTGTCTTCTATTACTCTTTCTATTGCCTTGCCTGATAATTTTGAAAATTTTTGAGCCGCGATGGCGATAAAAACCCCCGCTCCGCAACCGGCGTCCAATATTTTTTCATCTCCCCTTATTTCTCGGCCATTGAATACTTCGTCGACCATAAAATCGGCCACCCATTCGGGAGTAAAAACAACGCCATTTTGTTTTTTTATTTCTGCGTTCATTTCTGCATCATCTTAATTATGCTTTTCCTGCGCTTCCAAATAATTTAATTCTTTCTTCCGCCACTTCTTGGATCATTTTTTTTGCCGGACCTAAAATTTTCCGCGGGTCAAAAACTTTTTTATCCTCCGCCAAGGCCTGGCGCACGCCGGCCGCAAAAGCCAGCCGCAAATCCGTATCCGTATTTATTTTTCTCACGCCATTTTTAATTGCCAATTTTATCTGATCGTCAGGAATGCCTTCGGTTCCGCCCAATTCCGCGCCGTATTTATTCGCCATCTCCACCAATTTTTTTGGCACGCCGGATGCGCCATGCAAAACCAAGGGGATTTTTACCATTTTATTTATTTCCGCCAGGCGTTTGATATCCAAAACAATTTTTTCTTTTGATTTAAACGCCCCATGCGCCGTACCGATGGAAACCGCAAGCGCGTCGCAACCGGTCGCTGTCGCAAATTTCGCCGCCTCTTCCGGATCGGTAAAAAATGCTTCTTTTTCTGAAACCGACACCAAATCCTCTATCCCTTTTATGGCGCCGATTTCCGCTTCCACGGAAACATTTTTTTTCTTTGCCCAGCCCGCAACTTTTTTTGTCAGCGCCACATTTTCCGCGAACGATTTTGACGAGGCGTCAATCATGACCGAAGTATATCCGGAATCAATCGCTTGTTTTATAACTTTCAAATCTTTTCCATGGTCCAAATGCAAAACCACGGGCACCGGCGCCGAGGATGCCACGCGCGCCATGGCCACGAGATATTCCAGCCCCGCGTATTCAATCGCGCCTTCCGAGGTCTGCAAAATCACGGGCGATTTTAATTTTACGGCTGCGGCCATAACCGCTTGCGTGATTTCCAAATTATTGATATTAAAAGCCGGCACGGCATATCCGCCTTTATCAGCTTTTACAAGAACTTGTTTTAATGAAACTAACATATTTTTTATGAAATTTTTTTCGGTTTGATATTTTTAAATCTTACCAGCATTTGTTTCATTCCTTTTTTGGTGAGCAAGCCCTTTTGCGGACCGACAAAACTAATGACCGAAGCGGAATTGGCCGTACCCCATTTTAAGGCTTCATAAATACCCTCGCCATGATAAAGCGCGGCCATAAAACCCGTAGCGAAAGAATCACCCGCGCCCGTCATCTCCACAAGCTTCACCGGATATACTTGCATGTAATATGCCTCGCTACTGTCGTGGGCGTAAGCGCCTTTTGGACCGTCGGTCACGACCACGATTTTCGGCCCCAAATCCGATAATTGATGCAACAAATCCAAAATATCCCGCTGGCCCACCAATTTACAGCCCTCTTCTTTATTCACAAACAAAACGCTAGTGCTTTTAAGAACCGGCGCCAAAGCTTTAGCACCACGCGCCAATTGATAATCGCCGGGATTAAACGCCAATTTTGCACCGGACTCTTTTGCATAATCAATAATTTCTTTTTCCAAAGTGACATGATTTTTGCCAACGGCTGTGTAATAAACCCAATTAGCCTTGGCAAGTTTTGGCAGAGTATAGGCGCGATCCAAACGATAAATCAGCTGAGTGCGTTCGCCATTATAATTAATTACCACCGTATAATTGGTGGGATTTTTTCTGTCTACGCGCAGATATTTCAAAGACACTTTCTCGCGTTTCATGGCGGCCAAAACTTTTTTTCCGCTGTCATCATTTCCCACGACGGAATAAAACGCGGACTTCAATCCCAGCCGCGCCGAGCCGATGGCGTTATTGGCCGCATTGCCCGCGACTTGCTGTTCAAACGAATCCACCACAACTTTATCGCCATAAGGCACGCACGCCAGCGCGTTCTGGTGCTCCTTGCCGGGAATAATTACAATATCTTTTACCCGCAAAAAAGTATCCAGCGTTGCATCGCCCACGGCAATAGCGTCAAATTGATTTTTTTGCATAATTTTTTTAAATTTCTTCAAATAAATAATTCCAATTATATTCATACTTTCTTACCGCCGGAGTCGCAAAAGGCCGCGTCTCAAATTGAATTTCACCCAAAACTATTTTACCTTGCACCGACGAAATATCAAAGGGAGCGCTGATATCGTCGTGAACCGTGCCGTCACGGTCAATAAATTTTATTTTTTTAAAATTATGTTCCAGTTCGTCAAAAAAATAAAAAGCTGTGGGCAAATAATATTTTCCCTGCTCGCGTTCAATAAAAAATAATTTTTCATTTATCCATCCGGCTTTTAACAAATACCCGTCCAAAACTTCTTGATACGCGCCATAACCGCTGTCATCTTTATAATAAAAACTCGTCTGAAAACCCGTTTCACGAGTTCCGATACTGCTGACTATAATTTCCGGTATTTCATAATCATAAAAAATAAATTTTCTATGATTATCCGATTCGGCAGCCTGCACTTGAACCATGCTTACGACGATATTTTCCCCGTCTTTTTTATAATAATTTTGCGCAATTCCATAAATTAAACCGGCGGTTATCAACAATATTGCCAGAGGAAGAGAAGCGAGGCGAAACCAATTTTTCTTTTTCAGATTTTCCATTACATTTTTAACATTCCGAGGAAAATTTTTAAAATTATCCAGTGGCGACATATTGTTTTTTTCTTTTCAAAACTTTTTTCACCGCTTTAATAATGGAAGGCGCGGTCAGGCCGAATTTTTCCATCAGCACTTCCGGCGGGCCCGACTCGCCATACCTGTCATTTACACCAACCCGTTCCACCGGTATCGGAAAATTTTCTGCCAAAAATTCGCAAACCGCACTACCCATTCCACCAGCTTTTTGGTGTTCTTCCGCCGTCACAAACGCGCCGGTTTCTTTGGCCGCCTTTAATAATGTAGCGGCGTCCAGCGGTTTTATCGTATGGTTATTTATCACGCGCGCGGAAATCTTTTGCTTTTCCAATTCTTTTGCCGCCAAAAGCGCTTGGTAAACCATTTGTCCGCAAGCAACAATTGTTACATCCTTTCCATCGCGAAAAACTTCCGCCCGGCCGACTTTGAATGGCGTTTTTGGCGTGGTCATAATCGGCGTATTTTCACGGCCTAAACGAAGATAACAAGCGGTCAGAATTTTTGCAATTTCCAGTGTCGCTTTTTTAGCTTCTTCATAATCGCATGGCACAATAACGGTGAGTCCCGGAATAACACGCGTAATTGCAATGTCTTCAATCGCCTGGTGCGTGGAACCGTCGGGTCCGACTGATACGCCGGCATGCGCGCCGATTATTTTTATATTCGCTTCGTTATATCCGGCAATCGTCCGCACCTGCTCCCAGCTTCTACCGGGATTAAACATTGCGTAAGAAGCGGTAAAAGGAATTTTGCCGGAAACCGCAAGCCCTCCCGCGAGCCCCACCATATTTTGTTCGGCAATTCCAACTTCAATAAACCTGTCCGGAAATTTTTGTTTAAATAAATGATTGCGCGTTGATTCTGTAAGATCACAACACAGCACAACGATACGCAGATCTTTTTCTCCCGCCAAAACAATTCCATCGCCGTATCCGTGACGAGTAGGCAGTTGTTTTATATCTTTGGAAAATAAATCTTTTACTAAATACATTTTTGGATTTATCATATTATTCATGTTCTGATTTTATCTTTCCACCCAGCGTCCGCAGTTCATGAAGCGCGATTTTCGCTTCTTCCACATTTGGAGCCTTACCATGCCATTTAAAATCATATTCCATAAAATCAACGCCCTTGCCCGGGATCGTATGCGCCAAAATTGCCACCGGCTTTTCCGTAATCGCCTTGGCCTGTCCGCAAGCAGACACAACCTCCGCGATATTATTTCCGTCAATATCCAAAACATGCCAGCCAAACGCTTCAAATTTGTCGCGAAGCGATTCCAAGGGCATTACATCTTCTGTCGCTCCGTCAATTTGAATATTATTTCTATCTACTATTACTGTGAGATTGGCAAGCTTATGCTTGCCGGCAAACATAAACGCTTCCCAGCAGATTCCTTCATCCAACTCGCCGTCGCCCATTACGCAATAAACATTCCATTTCTTTTTATCCATTTTTCCGGCATAAGCGATACCGCAGGCCTGGCTGATTCCTTCGCCCAAGGGGCCGCTTGTATTTTCCACGCCGGGCAAAGCAGTGCGATGCGGATGTCCCTGCAGGCGTGTGCCATACTGTCGCAAAGTCGCCATTTCCGCTTTTGGAAAATATCCCGCGTGCGCCATGGCCGCGTAAAGAACCGGACAAATGTGCCCAGCCGACAAAATCAGCCGGTCGCGATCCGGCCAAAACGGCTGTTTTGGTTTGTGATTTAAAACTCCAAAATACAACGCGGTAAAAACATCGGCCATACCCAAAGGCCCGGCCGAGTGCCCCGACCCGGCTTTTAACAGCATTTTTATAATATCCTTCCTGATATTATTTGCCGTTGTTTCCAATTTTTTTAGTTGTTTGTCAGTGAGGTGCATATGAATTGATTATATCAAACTCTCAATCGCCTTTCCAATATTTTTTGATTCAAAGATCGCGCTGGCGGCATTGAGATAATTTGCTCCCGCGGCATAAAGTTTTTTGGCGTTGGTTTTATCCACTCCGCCATCAACGCCGATTTTTATCTTTGGCGCGAGATTGCGGATTTGTTTTATTTTTTGGAGCGCCACGGGCTGAAATTTTTGCCCGCTAAAACCCGGCGTT
>CAZFZQ010000014.1:0-17731 GCA_964522845.1 uncultured Gammaproteobacteria bacterium
CGCCGAAATAGTTGCCCAAATGCAACGGCCCCGTCGGCTGTATGGCGGAATAGATGATTTGTTTGGTTTCTTTTGGTTTTATCATAAAAAAATATTAACTAAATAATTTTAAAAATCCAGCAGTATTCAAAAAATAATTATTTTCATTTTTCTTCAAGCTTTTTACAATATCTTTCTGTTGTTTTTGCGTTTTATTCTTTTTATTATTTTTATTTTTGAAATATTTATCAAAAAAAATCCCATCCAAAAATGCCACAAAATGATGATTAGATGTCTGGGGCTTTGTCCTGATCAATTCTATCAATTCTAAAATCTGTTTATTTTGTCCGCCCCCTCCGGTATTCATGTGTTTTGCTTCCAAAAAATAAATGTCATTTTTATTTTTAATTATTAAGTCCAGTGTTTTGCCTTGCGTCTTTTTACCAAAATTAGTATTGAACTTACCATTGATTGCCGCGTTAGAAAAATCTTTTGAACGTGAAGAAAATCTGGCCACGCTTTTTTTATTTTTTTCAAATTCTTCCATGGTCTTCACGTGCTTAAAACTCCCGCGGCGCAATATGTCAATAAGTTTTATTTCTCCGGTGCTGCCTTTTTGTCTTGAAGAGTTGTTATCAATTAATGCCTGGACCCACTCAGACGGCACGATCTCGTTCAAATCTCTTTTGGCTAAATATAATAACGTTATTTCCTTTAATAATCCAAAATCTTTTTTCACGTCTTCCATGGTCACGTCGCAGGCATTAACAAAACATCCAAATTCAGAATAATTACCATAGCTTGCAAATTGTTTATGCAAATCGCTAAACAAACTTTTTAAAATTCCACTTGCTTTCTTTTTGTCTTTAATTTGTTTAATCGCTATCAACAACTCTTTTATTTTCTTTATTTGGCTGATATACAAACCCAAATCTTTGGATTTTTCAGTAAACATGTAGTATCCGTCAAGCATTGGTTCCGGGTGCTCTTTGCTATATTCTAACAATTTTATATTATCCATATTCATAAAGGCATCGCCGTCTGTCCGTGGCTTAATTTATTGTAATAAAGATAATTTAAAAACTTATAAGCAAAATCAAATGATACTCTTTTTCTATCATTATCTCTAAAATTAGTCAAAAATAATGATAGATATTCTTCCCGCATTTTATTTAATTCTTTATTAAACAACAAAATCAATTTTTCCTGCTCTTGAATAGGTATCGGATCCTTAAATATCAGGTAAATCATATTTCTTGAAGACGGCTTGCTGATCAAACATTCCAAGTCATAATCTCTGATATTTTCCAAAGCGATTTTTCCTTTTTCAGTGCCTGTGTCAATCGCTTTTAATAAAATAATGTTTGATTTTATTTGATCATAAAGCTCTTTTGAAACTTTTATTGTCTCTCTATTTTTCGTGTGATTAAAAGCGGCCTCAATTTCAATTTTTTTGTCTTCCCCCAACACTTCATCTTCGGTTAAACGATAAACGCCCAAAATATTTTTTTGATTTTTTATGACGCCTAGTACTTCTCCGCCAATCGTCCAATCATATTTTTGTTTGATGTTTATGGTTATCGTCTCGTTATCCGGAAAAATATTGGTCTTGATATGAAGTTCCTTTTTGGAAATATCATTATTTTTCCTGTAATAAAAAGCGATTACATTATATGTAGTGTCGGGAAAAACCTGCTGTTTGAAATAATTAATTTTTACGATTTCAAATTTCGAAAAAAAGATATCTCTTGTTTTTTTAGAATTTTCCGCGGATAAAAAATTTATTGGCACAATAACAATGCCCTCTTCGCTATCCATAATTGAATTCAAGGAAATTTGATATAAATCCTCAAATTGCGGGGTAAAAAATTTTGCTTTTGTTTTTTTATCAGCTTTATTTTTATGCAAATAAGGCGGATTTGTTAAAACAAATTTATATTTTAGAGGGCTGTTGATACTATCATTCAAAAAAACTTTTTTGTTATCTATATATTTTTCGTCTATATCATAACCTTTTATATTTTTTGCCCCGTGTTGTTTTGCCCACAAAATCAAATCACCCCCGCCGGCAAATGGGTCTATAACTTCTTTTCCTCGTATATATCCTTCTAACCCTTGCAGAATATAATCGGAATTTCTGGTAAAAAATTGTCCTAATTGCTTTTTGCTCATATTATATCTATATTATACACGGTATAGATATAAAGTGGTATAATATAAGCAGAAGAAGTAAGCCCTCCTGTTTTGGAATACCGTAAGGCGTTCCGTTAAAGCAGGAGGTTTTCTTTTTTATAAAACTCCACACAAATAAAAAATGGGCAAGGATGCCCAAAAAATAAAAAAGAGCAATCCTCGGATTGCTCTGCTCGACCCCTAGCTCCTGGCCTTGCCGATGCCGTCAAAGAACGGGGCGCCAAACTTGCCCATGGCCACGTTCTTGCCAACCTCAAACAAAATCCGTTGCAAGCCACTGACTTGCTTCAGCGTTCCTCCTTCACGGAGGAACGCTGCGGCCGCAGCTTCGGCCAGCGTCGTCAGCGCTGTCTCCACGCGGCTGTCCGGATCACGTTGGGGCATGTGATGAACCGTGCCGGAAATCGCGGACTGCCTTAGCGCGGCACTCCGGAACTCAGACCACGTAGCCCTCCCGTCAAGAAGCCGGCCAGCAATGTCCATCAAAGAACGAATGAGTTGATCCATGAGACCTCCTTGGGTTGTCATGAGATTAACAAAATTTTTTATTTTTGTCAAGCCCCGCTCCGGTGAAAGTTGCTAAAACAAAAAATGGGCAAGGATGCCCAAACTATAAATACTGGATCCCGGATCAAGTCCGGGATGACACGTTTTTGTGCTACATGCTACATGTTACGCGACTATTTCACCACTTCCAAAAGTGGAGGAGGTTCGGGGACTTCGAGGACGGTAAAGCGGACGCGGCCGAGGACTTGGCCGCGGGCGGTTTCCACGTCCACCCGCCACTCGCCTGCCATGATAGAAGTTTTTATGGAATATCCGCGGTAGCCGTCCAATCTTCCACCGGTAATGTCATAAGAAAATTTACCTTTTGAAATCCATTTGCCATTTTCTTTTCTTTGCCAATTATGGACAATGCCGGTTTGCAATTTTCCGGGCGCAAAGATAGCGGTATAAACCGCAACCGCCTCGCCTGAAACTTTATGAATCGTTGTCCCTGGCAAAACTTTGTTCCAAAAAGTTTCTTCTTCTATTAATATGCGGTATTCCCCTCCCAACCTCTCTATTCCATGCCCCACTACCGAATCCCGCAACGAAAGCGGAATGGGCGGAATGATATTTAGAAAATAAAAAATGTTGATAACCACAAAAATAGCTATTATTTGTTTTGCGAAAC
Organism: uncultured Gammaproteobacteria bacterium; assembly: GCA_964522845.1. GTDB lineage: Bacteria > Patescibacteriota > Patescibacteriia > CAZFZQ01. The sequence continues at coordinate 3,350 of CAZFZQ010000014.1, forward strand.
GCCGGATGCCAAATCCGGTATTTTTAACGCGCGAAAGAAGCGCAATGTAGCCGAAAATAAAAATCAAACTCATGACGCCGCTCGCGACAAAAACCCACGACGCCAATTCTTGCAAAAGATACGGCAAGACAACCGCGAAAATTGAAAACAGCAGAAAATAATACACCGCGACCTGCACGCCGGCGCGCAAATAATACTCGCGGAAAACTTCGTTCGCAACCATCAAAATCGCAATGAGTAAAATAAATGGCCAGCTCACGAAAAATGACCCGCTGAAAAAGTAAAAAATAAAAGAAGCGGAAGCAAGCCCGCCGAAAGAAAATTGAATTGCTAAGGGCGCGGCGAGCCGGACAAAATCCAAAACACGGTTTCCTTTGCGGATGGCGCCCGCGTCATAAAGATTTAAAAAAGCGATCATGGCTCCGGAAAACAAAACATGAAAGCTCAAAATCAAAAATGTATAAGAAATTTGTATGCTCCTGAAAGTGAATAAATCCGTGATAACGCCAAAAACCAGCGTGCCGGGCAAAAGCATCCGTTCGTATTTTTCGTACCACGCTTTGATTTTGTTGTATAGTTTCTTCATGCTTTTATATTATCTCAAATTCAGTTAGAAAATAAAATCCGTACGGGTATCCGTACGGGTAAAACTATCGGCAACAAGAACCATCGGGATTGCAGGCATTGCACTCGGGGCAATGACGCCATCCGCACTTGTCGCATTTTTTCGCGAAACGCGAATCAACAATATGCCTGAAATATTTCCAGCACCACACATACCACCAGCGTTTTCCGCATTTCGGACATTTCAGCGCCGGATATCCATCCAGCATTCCGTCGTTAACGCCACGCTCTCCGCACTCGCATTGATGATGATCTTGTTGTGCCATTATATCCTCCCGCAACCTACTTTCTCATACAAATAAAAAATGGGCAAGGATGTTGCCCAAATCTGAACTAATCGTTGACTGGAAATTCCGCATCCAGTTCCGCCAAAGCCCTCATATAGTCCGATAGCTCTTCTGCTTCGCTCTCCGAGCTTTGCGGGATAAGTCGCGGGACAGGCGGAGGTGCCAATGGCTCCGGCGAAGATGCCGGCAGCGCTAACTGCGCTTCGCTTCCGCAGCGTTCCAGTTCCAACCGGGTTTGATCGATCTCTTTCATGCTTAAATGCGGAATCTCTTCGGTGTCAGGCGCTCCGCTAATCTGTTTTTGCAAATTTTCCCCCACCGGCCTCAATGCTTCTTGAAAACGGCACAAAACCGATTCAGTAATAATATTCATGTTCTCTTGTCCCACAGGCAGATATTGATTGTAAGCAGCCGCTTGCTTATTGTAAGCATCAACCGCTTGCTTCAACCTGTACAGATATTTTGCTTCCGGGTCTCGCCGAAGACGCTTGATTCCCCTTCCGCGCCACACGCTATGGAACGCGGAAACAGCCCCGGCCAAAAGAACGCCGAAGGCCACTATTACCCCTGTTGCCGCTCCCGGTGCTGAAACAAAAAGCGATGCCCCGAAACCCACAATAAGGGATCCCATCATCCCCATTGTCACACCGTACGCAATTGAACTCCCTGAATTCCAACCTTTATACTTGCATTCCAGAGCTTGGCCATAATCATACGCCTTCGCATTAACATTGGCACCCTTGAGCTCAACCGACTGCAGAGGATAAAGCTTTTCCGCCATCTCCGCCTCCTTAGAAAAATGAACCTAACCGCAGGTTACCATAAAAACGCGGGGGTGTCAACCCGAGATTCTTCCCCCCGCATCAAGTGCGGGGTCAGAATAACAAATTGGAGTGAGATTGCCACGCCCGAGTACGGGCTCGCAATGACAGAAACAAAAAGCCCCGCGGATGCGGGGCTTTTTGCTGGATCCCGCATCAAGTGCGGGATGACACATCTTTTTGTTACATGTTATATGGAACGTGTTACATGCTTACACCTCTATCAACACCGGCAGGATCATGGGGCGCTTTTCGGTTTTGGAGAAAAGAAATTGGCCGATGTCATTGCGGATTTTGCCTTTGATGTAGTCCTCAAACGTGGGCGAGCGATGGTCGGAATCTTTCAGCAAGTGCTTCACGCGCGCGCGGGTTTTTTCTATCAAGTCTTTGCTTTCTTTAAGATAAACAAATCCGCGGGAGATAATATCCGGATTGCCGAGAAGTTCGCCGGTTTTTAAATCCATGGTCACAATCACGACAAACATTCCGTCTTCCGACAATTGTTTTCTGTCGCGGAGTACCACGTCGTTGGAATCCGACACGCCCAAGCCGTCCACCATCACATAATCAGCCGGCACGTGCTCATCCAAAAGACGGCCGCCGGCGCGGGAAAATTCCGCCACCTGGCCGTTGTCCATGACAAAAATATTTTTTTCATTAAACCCGATGCTCTCCGCCAATTTTTTTGCTTCCACCAGCATGTAGTGATAAGCATAGACGGGCAGATAATAGTCAGGCTTGATTTGTTTCAAAATCCTGATGTTATCCTCGCGGTTGGCATGCCCCGAAACGTGGATGTTCATTATTTCGCCATGAATCACGTTCGCGGACTGGCGGTAAATGCTGTCTTTTAATTTTTGGATGCTCCGTTCGTTGCCGGGAATTATGGAAGAAGAAAAAATAATGGTGTCGGTTTTTTTGATTTTTAGCGAACGGTGCTCGCCGTTTACCACGCGGAAAAATACCGCGTTGCTCTCCCCTTGCGCGCCGGTCACAAGTATCACCAATTTTTGGTCCGGATAATTATGGATTTCGTCAATCTTTATTATCGTGCCTTTGCCCGCTTTGATGTAGCCCAATTTTTTGGCGATTTCCAGATTGGTGCGCATGCTGTATCCGTCAACCGCAACTTTTTTGCCCATTTGTTCCGCCACTTCAATTATCCAATTGATGCGTTCAATCTGCGACGCGAACGTGCCAATAATTACGCGTCCGTCCGCTTCTTTCAAAATCTGCGTGAGATTTTTTTTCATTGCTGTGGAATTGGCGGAGGGGCGCACGTCAATCACGCCCAAACTTTCGCTCATCAAAATAAGGGGGCGTTTTAATTTTGATAAAAAGCTGTAATCCATGGTCGCCCGGCCAGCATCGTCTTTTTCCAGGGTCCAATCGCCCAAATGCACAGCTGTGGCGGACGGAGTTTCAATTGAAAGGCCGACGGCATCCATAATTGAGTGTTCAACTTTGAAAAATCTCACTTTGAAAGCGCCGAATTTCAACACATCATTCAGACTTTTTATTTCCATGGTTTTTAGTTGTTTGACGCTCGAGGCTTTGTAATCTTCTTGGCGGTGTTTCAAAAACGCCAAAGTGAGCGGCCGGCCAACAACGAGCGGATAGCCCAAGCGTTCCAAAAGAATGGGCGCGGCGCCGATGTGGTCCATGTGGGCGTGCGAAAATATCACGGCCTTAATGCGTTTTTCTTTGCCTTTTAGATAATCAATGTTGGGGATGACATAATCAATGCCCGGCATATCTTCTTCCGGAAATTGCAAACCCATATCCAAAATAATGATGTCCTGGCCATATTCAAAAATGGTCATATTGCGGCCGACTTCTTCCATTCCGCCCAAAGGAATTATGCGCAATTTCGCGCCTTTTGTTTCTGTTTGGTGCTGCCTGTCCCGCGACCCGTCCCGCGTAGCTTTACCGTGTCGCTCCGTAGCTTCATGCGAAGGGCGAGCGAAGTGGGAAGCTCCTGGTAATCCGGGAGCGGAGTGGGATTGTGAGTGTCTATTTTTTCCGAAAAATCTTCTCGGCTTATGTTTCTTTTCTTGTTTTTTTTCTACTATCATACCCAGTAAGACAACTTTGAAAATAATTAGTTAAAATAATTTAAACTAATACTAAAGTCATTCTTAACGTTTTAAGTTTTTCCCAGTTACCATAAATGTTTCGCCCGTTATGCCAAAGGCATAACGAAGGTCAAAGTTGGTCTTACTGGGCATAATTAATTTATTTTTTAATTTTAATGCCCGGGGAGAGATTTGAACTCTCACGGGATTACTCCCATAGCGCCCTGAACGCTACGTGTCTACCGTTTCACCACCCGGGCGGGTGATAAATTTTATTTTAACGTTCTCTTAGTATTTATATATCCCGCCATAATATTGCGCCAGCGGTCGGACGGAGTGTAGAGCGCGGAAATTTCCACGCCTTTAATTCTTGAATCCATCAAATAAGCGTATTTGGGCTGCCACAAAAATATGGTTGGAAAATCTTCCAAAAGAAGCGTTTGAAATTCTTCATATTTTTTCTGGCGCACCACTTTGTCCGACGCCTGCCGCGCGGCTTCAAGCAACATATCAACTTTTGAATTGGAATATTGCGCCAAATTCAACCCCGGATACCGGAGCGCGGAGCTGTGCCAATACGAATACGGATCCAAATCCGGACCGTACATTTCGCCAAAAAGCAGGGCCTGATATTTTCTACCGTCAATTACATCTTTGATAATGTTGTCCGCGGCAACCACATTTACCGCTACATCAACGCCGATTTCTTTCCAATTGTCTTTAATAATGTTGGCGGCGGCGACATTTTGCGCTTTATCAATGGTTGTTAAAACTATTTTTAAAGGCGTTTTCTTTTTATCAACACGGATGGCATTGCCGTCTTTTAACGCCCAGCCGGCTTGCAGTAAAATATTTTTGGCCGCTTCCTTATCATAATAAATATGGCTGATTTTTTCATCATACCCCGGATAGCCCGGCAAAATCGGACCGGAAATAGGCATACCATCGCCCGAAAGTACATCGTTCAAAATTTTATTTCTATCAATGGCCAAAGCCAGCGCCCTCTTCACGGACTTGTCTTTCAGGATATTATTTTCTTTGCCGTTAAAAAAGATGGCGTTGAATTGCGGCAGAACAATGTCATGGGACTCCAAACGGCTTTTTAATTTCAAAACGCTTCTCGCCTCGGCCGGAACATACGCCAATCCGTCAATCTGGTGGTTGTCCAGGGCGTTGGCCGCGGAAACATAATCCGGATAAAATTTTAAAGTAATGGTTTTAATGTTCGTTTTCGTTCCGTAAAAATTTTCATTCCGTTCCAGCGTATAAGATTTCACAACGCCAACCTTGTCTTGAATGAATGACTTGAAAGCATAGGGGCCCGAACCCACTGGCCGGGTATTCGCGGGTGCCGAATAAATGCTGGCCACGGGCACGTGCTCCCAAATATGTTTTGGCAAAATGCCCAAAGTCGCCAGGGTTAAAAATGAACCGTAGGCTTTGCTTAGTTGAAATTGCACGGTCTGTCCGTTAATTTTTTTCGCGGAAACTTCAGACCAAGCCGGGCGCAACGGACTTTGATATTTATCATTTTTAATCGTGTCGATTGTAAAAATAACATCGTCCGCGGTTACGGGTTTGCCGTCGCTCCACAGGGCCTTGGCGCGAATCGTAAAAGTATATGTTTTCTCATCATCGCTCACTTTATAATCCGACGCCAAATCCTGGACAATAACTCCCCTCGCGTTTCGCATCATCAGCCCTGAAAAAACCAAAGCCGACAAATCTTTATCAACCTCGCTGGACTGGCTGTACAAAGGATTTACCAAATGCGGGTATCCGACGATGCCTTCCGAATATTCTCCGCCCGGCGCGGGAATGATTTTTGTGTTGTTCAAATAAAACAAAGATGCGAGCCCCAAAAACGAAATTGCGAACAAGGCGAGAAAAAGCAAAAGCGCGGTTTTTTCTTTGCCGGACAAAAAACGCGGCAAATAAAGTATTTGTGAAAAACGGGGAAAACGCCGTTTTTTTAAAACACCCAAAACGGCTTTTTTTTCTATGTCTTGTTTTTCGCGTCGTTTGGAAAGTTCTTTGAATCTTTCGATCCGGTACTTCAGTCCGTTCCAGATGTTAAGCAAAAAATTGAGAATTTTTTGAGGCACAATAAATAGGTTAGTAGGTGGTTAGGTTAGTAGGTGATTAGGAAGAATTAGGAAATCAAGATTGTCGCGAAGCGACACCTTAACCTACCAACCTAAAAACCTATAACCTAACAACCTATACAAAAATCAACGCGAGAGAGAGGCCGAGAAAGATGACGGCCAAAATGATAGATGCGATGTGAAGAGTTTTTTCCACGCCGCGCTTGGTGCGGAAAATCATTCCTTCCCCGCCGAAAGCCGCGCCGAGTCCGGTACCGCGCGCCTGAAGCAAAATAGCGACTATAAACAAAACCGAGACCACGATTTGAACGATATTTATAATAAGCTTGAGGTTCATAATAATAGTATTATAACAAACTTTGCGATTTTTGTCAAGACCCTTTCTCTCCACTCTGTCATTCCCGCGAAGGCTCGCCTCGCTGAAGCTTTGGCGAAGCGGGCGGGAATCCAGGCTACTCATTTACTGGATCCCCGAATAGTTGCCTATCAATTACTGGGTCCCCGCCTTCGCGGGGATAAACTTGAGGATGACAAGGTAGTGGTTTCACTGCCCGCTAACTTTTTTCTCTATCAATTTTGCCAATTTTTTAACGCCGGCGCCGGAAACTTTGTGCGAGCGGCGCTTGCGGCTTTTTTCTTCGCGTTTTTCGGCCTTTGTTTTCATATCTACTTATTATATCATATGCTATAATAATAGGTATATGAATTTGGGCATAAAAATAATTTTAATCATTTTAGCGCTGATTGTGGGCGGATTTTTGGCGCAAATCGGCATTTATGTCTACAAAATAAAAACCGGCAAAATCAGCCCCGCGTATCATTTTAGCGCGGCCAAAAAAACTTCCGGCGCGACCGCTCTCTCCGCGGCGGAAATCTTAAATTCCAAAGCGCCATTTTACGGCAGCGCCGATCCGCAATTGACTATCGTGGAATTCGGCAATTTCTCCTGCCCCTACTCCAAGGAAGAGGCACCCGTGGCTCGCAAAATGATGATGAAATATAAAAGCCAGATAAAATTTATCTACCGCGATTATCCGATGGATGATATTTATCCGGATTCCAGCGCACTGGCTTTGGCCGGAAAATGCGCGGCTGAACAAAACACATTTTTGTTTTGGGCCGTGCATGACAAATTTTATGGCGCGGCAACACCCGACGCGCAATCTGCCGGGTCGCAGACCGGCTTGGATAAAAATAAATTTTCCGATTGCATGACAAAACAAAAATACTTGAGCGATTTGAATAAGGACTTATATGACGGCTACAAAAACGGCGTAGAAGGCACCCCGACTTTTTTCTTTATCAAAAAAGGGGTAGAATCCCAGCCGCTCCGCGTGGAAGGCGCGATACCAAAAGCGACGTTTGAACAAATTATTCAAAATTTGCTGAAATAATTTTATGAAAAAACTTTTGGCAATTATATTTTTTTCCACACTGGCGATCGCGTATTTCATGCCGATTGCTGCTTTCGCCCAAAAATCATACTGCTGGCCGAAACAGGATTGCGACAAAGCCAACGGCATTTATACGGAAACACCGGAATCCAAGAAAGACTGCGTGCAATCACCGGTCAAATATAATTTTTGTTTTCCCAAAGAAGCAGCGGTCAAACTGCAGGTTAATATTGGCACTTTGACACAGGCCTCCAGTTTAACCCAATATATTCCGGCTGTCTATAATTATCTGGTTTCCATCGTCTCCATTGTCGCCATCATCATGATCATGGTCGGCGGCTTGCGGTATCTTACCGCCGGCGGAAATCCCAGCGCTATCACTTCAGCCAAAGAAACGATTCTGGGCGCGGTTATCGGATTATTTTTAACCCTGGGCTCATATGTGATATTGCAAACAATAAACCCCGCCCTTACCACCCTGTCATTACCGCCTATAAAAATGGTCGCGCCCCAATCGCTCGCGCAATGGTGCCGAAATGACGGCGAATTCCAAGGAAAATTTAAATGCGGCGAAAAATATACTCCATCCAGCAAGGAAAAACCGCCCATCAATTCCGGGTATTGCATGGGATCGGCGTGCACGACCGCGGGTGAAGGATGTTATAGCGGTACCATACTTCCTTTACGCGATGCGCCAAAATGCTTTCCTGATGTGTTCGGCAAGCTGATAAAGGCTCTCGAAACTAAAGCATCCGCCTGCAACGGAACAATTAGCAAACAATTGAGCGGGGGTTGCTCATCAATGATTATATTTAGTAATGGACAAATCAATAATCTAGGACTTAAGAGCTCTCCAACCTTCATGAAATATGTGGAATACTACGCAAATAACACTCCTGGCTTCCTTAGTATAAGTGAAAATGAATTCATTGATTTTAGCTTTAGCTTAAATGCCGACATGCGTGTTGAATTATGCGCCGAAGTTACTCTCGCTTCAAAGAATGGATTAACATGCGAAAAAAACAAGACGGCTATAGTTTATGTAGTTGCATCAATTGGCGACGCTTTGGCAAATAAAGATAAAAAATTTCTTGATGCCATAGCGGGGCCGCTTGGCGTCCCATAGCCACCCTTGCAACATTGACAATTATTAGCTATACTAATGGGAGTAATGAAATCACTCCCATTTTTTATGCCGAACGGCCAAAATCATAATCAATTTATCCGCATTCGCGGAGCGCGAGTCAATAACCTAAAAGGGGTAAATGTTGACTTGCCAAAAAATAAATTTATCGTCATCTCGGGGCTCTCGGGCTCGGGAAAATCTTCTCTCGCTTTTGATACTATCTATGCCGAAGGCCAGCGCCGGTACATGGAATCACTCTCCAGCTACGCGCGGCAATTTTTGGAAACGCAAGACCGCCCGGACGTGGATGAAATGACCGGCCTCTCCCCCACCATCGCCATTGACCAGCGGAGCATGTCGTCCAACCCGCGCTCCACGGTCGGCACCATCACGGAAATTTATGATTTCTTGCGCTTGCTTTTCGGGCGCATCGGAATTCCGCACTGCCCGCAGGACGGACAGGTTTTGGGCAAGCTGGAAATTATTGACATCGCGCATAAAATAAAAACGCTTTGCAAAACGCAGGATGTAAAAATCATGGTCCCGCTTTCGCATAAAGACAAAAAAGAACACAAACGCGTGCTAATGGAGATGACAAAAAACGGCGTAACGGAAATTCGTTTCAATGAAAAGTTTTACCCCATAGAAGATTTTATCAAGCAAGAACAGCCGGAGGGCACGTTGCACAATATCGAAATTGTCGTCCTCACCTTGAAGAGCAAAGAAAAAAAGAACGATGACGAATTTTTGAAAATGGTGCGTATGTATTTGGACTGGGGCAACGGCATTATCACTCTTTATTTATCTGAGAAAAAAGAAACGCTCACGCTGTCGGAAAATTTCGCCTGCCCCAAGTGCCACTTCACCATCAAAGAATTGGAGCCGCGGCTTTTTTCTTTCAACAATCCCTACGGCGCGTGTTCCGCTTGCGGAGGCCTGGGCGTAAAACAAGTGGTGGATGTTGATTTGGTAATTCCAAATAAAAAATTGACCCTGGCGCAAGGCGCGATAAAACCGTGGACGCGTATTTCCGGCAACAGCTCGTGGTACGGAAAGATTATTTCCGAGGTGGCGGCAAAATATAATTTCAACGTGAACGCGCCAACCGGCGACCTTTCAAAAAAAGCCTTGGATATAATAATGAATGGCACGGGCGAAACGGAATATGTGATTGATGACAAAAAAACATATTTTGAAGGCGTAGCGAAAAATCTTGAAGACCGCTACCGCGAAGCCGACTCCGATTACATGCGCAAAGAAATTGAGGGCTATATGCGGACCATGATTTGCCCCGCGTGCGCCGGCAAACGGTTAAATCCCGTGGCTCTTTTGGTAACAATTGATAAATACAATATCGCAGACTTGGTCAATTTGCCTTTGCAAAAAGCTATTGACGCTTTCGCGGCGCTTGCGGAAAAACTTGACCCCACGGAGAAAAAAATCGCGGAGCTGGCGCTAAAAGAAATTGTCAGCCGCTTAAAAAATTTATGCGAAGTGGGGCTGGGGTATCTTTCACTTGACCGCTCCATCACCACTTTGTCCGGCGGCGAAGCACAGCGCGTCCGGCTTTCCACGCAAATTTCATCCGATTTGTCCGGCGTGATTTATATTTTGGACGAACCAACGGTGGGCCTGCACGAACGCGACACGGGAAAACTCTTAACAACTTTAAAAAAATTGCGCGACAGCGGCAACACCGTCATTACCGTGGAACACGATTTGGCCACCATCCGCGCGGCGGACTGGATTGTTGATATCGGCCCGGGCGCGGGAGAATACGGCGGACAAATTATCGCGGAAGGTTCGCCCGCGGAAATTAAAAAAAATCCCAATTCCATCACCGGCGGCGTCTTGTCCGGCAAAAAGAAAATCACGATTCCGGAAACACGGAGAGCTGGCAATAAAAAATTTCTCACGATTTTTGGCGCCACAGGCAACAACCTGAAAAATATTGATATAAAGCTTCCTTTGGGAAAATTGGTTTGCGTGGCCGGCGTTTCCGGTTCGGGCAAATCAACTTTGATAATTGATACATTGGCGACAGCGCTTTCGGCGCATTTTTACCGCAGTAAAGAATTGCCCGCGCCGCATAAATCCATCAAAGGTTTGGAAAATATTGATAAAGTGATTTCCATCGACCAGTCTCCCATTGGCAAAACTCCGCGCTCCAACCCCGCGACTTACACCGGCGTTTTTACGGCTATCCGCGATTTATTTACCGAAGTTCCGGAAGCAAGAATGAAAGGTTATGACGCGGGAAAATTTTCTTTCAATGTCAAAGGCGGCGGCCGGTGCGAAACCTGCGGCGGCGAGGGCTATATGCAAATTTCCATGCAATTTTTGCCGGATGTTTTTATTGAATGCAAAGACTGCAACGGCAAACGCTACAACAAAGAAGCGCTGGAAATACACTGGAAAGGAAAAAATATCGCCGACGTTTTGGCCATGTCGGTACAGGAGGCGCGGGAATTTTTTACGGATAACGCGCTGATCCACGACAAGCTCTCGGTTTTGTTTGATGTTGGTTTGGGATATTTACGCCTTGGACAGCCGGCAAACAAATTGTCCGGCGGCGAAGCGCAACGCGTCAAACTCGCGACCGAACTTTCGCGCCGCGAAACAGGCCGAACTTTTTATATTTTGGACGAACCCACGACCGGACTTCATTTTGACGATATGAAGCGCCTGCTTGATGTTTTGAATTTATTGGTGGACAAAGGCAACACGGTTTTGATAATTGAACACAATATTGATGTGATAAAATCGGCTGATTGGGTGATTGATATGGGGCCGGACGGCGGCGACAAAGGCGGCTACATCATCGCCGAAGGCACGCCGGAAGAAATAAAAGACAATAAAAAATCGGTAACGAGAAAATATTTATAATCGCCGGGGCGTAGTATAACGGCATTATGCAAGGCTGGGGGTCTTGTGACCCGGGTTCAACTCCCGGCGCCCCGAATTAACACCTGCTTGACATTTTTTCGTATTTGTGTGAAAATAGCTTTATATTAAATAATACTTATATGGCAGAAGAAACAAAGCAAGAAACCAAGCCGGAGGCTGTAAAAAATCCTTCTTCGCATGAAGCTACGAAGGACAAGGGATTTTCCAACTTAAAGCCGGGAATGACCGTAAAAGTTCATCAAAAAATCATGGAAGCGGGCAAAAAGGAAGGTGAAATGAAAGAAAGAATCCAGATTTTTGAAGGCATTATCCTTTCTATCCGCGGCGCGGGAATGTCCAAAACCATGACCGTGCGCAAAATGTCCGAGGGCGTGGGCGTGGAAAAAATATTTCCTCTCTATATGCCGACAATCGTGAAGATTGAGCCGGTAAAACAAGCTGAAGTCCGCCGAGCAAAACTTTATTACCTCCGCGATTATAAGAAAAAACTCAAAGAGAAAAAAATATAAGGATAATGCTAATGTGCCTTTGGCGCCACAAATAATTCTAATAAAAGACCCCGCAAAAATTCCGCGAGGTTTTTTATTATTCGCATTATTAGTGGGCGTCATCGCCATTCGTATTTATCCTTATAACGTATGCGCTTCGTGCACGGTTTTGTATTCGCAAACCTCATCTTCGTTAAACCAGAGCCAAACTTCGCGTTCAGCATCGGCCGCGTCAGCCGAGGCATGGATTAAATTTTCCACCACTTTATTTTTTTCATCCGCGTGAGAATAGCTAACATGCGAAAAGTCGCCGCGAATGGTGCCGGGCGCGGAGGCTTTCGGTTCGGTAGCGCCAACCATTTTTCTGACATTTTCAATCGCGTTTACGCCTTCAATAACTATGGCCAAGACCGGGCCGCTTTTCAAAAAATCAACCAAAAATTCCCTGACTTTTTTTCCGCGCCGTTTTTCAATGTCTTCGGTGTAATGCTTTAACGCATGCGCTTCGTCCGACTGGCGGAGTTTCATGGCCACAACTTTCATGCCCGCGTCTTCAAAACGGGACAAGATCCTGCCCATCAATCCCCTCTTTACTCCATCCGGTTTTATGAGAACGAGTGTTTTTTCTATCATATATTTTTGTTTAATTATTTCTTCCAACATATCACATCTACTCAAAATTTACAATTATGTCCCCCGATTCGTCCGTGCGCAAATATTTGATGCCCAGATTTTCCAAGCGCTTCAAAATAATATTCGCCGGATGGCCATATTTGTTATCCGCGCCCGCGGAAATCACGGCAAGCTTCGGCCCGACGGCTTTTAAAAATTCTTTTGTTGATGAAAATTTGCTGCCATGATGCCCGACTTTCAAAATATCTGACGAAACGTCCGCGCCGCGGCCCAACAGATTTTCTTCCGTCGTTTCCGTCGCATCACCGGTAAAAAGGATGCTTATACCCGAATCCCCCATCGGCTTCGCCACTTCCCCCTTGATTACAAGAGGGAAGATAAATTTAAAAACTAAGCTGTAGTCGTTGGTCTCGTGCTTTACTTCCGGCACCGGATGTTTTTCGTCAGGGTATAGAAAATCTATTTTTCCTACCGGCAAATCAATGCCAAAATTTTCATTCGCAACGGTTATCTTTCCTTGCGCCAATTTTTTAAATTCCCGCCACTCCGGCGAATCGGACTCGTCGCCGTTTACAATCACGCGTTCTACAAAATACCGCCGCAAAATTTCCACCGCGCCCACAAAATGATCCGCGTCCGGATGAGAAATAATCAGGTATTCTATTTTGCGGTCAAAGTACGGCATATATTTTCCTACGCACCCGGCAAGCGAATTATCCGGTCCGCCATCAACAATAATTTGCGTGGCACCCATCACAATCATGGCGCCGTCGCCCTGCCCCACGTCGCAAAAAATAACCCTTTGTTGATTCGCCAAGCGATATTGGCCGATAATAAAAATATCCAAAAAAATAATCAGAATCAGTGGCCAAATAAGTTTTTTGCTAAAATCTTTCATTCTCTTCTTTAACTTTTTTAATAGTAAAAATAATGAGCGTGAAATAAATCGCGAGCATCAGCCAGAAATTTATTCTTACCTGCCAGATGCCAAAATGGAGCGAACCGAAAAAATTTATAACCTTAACAATAAAATCCATTACCGCCACGGCCGGCAAAAATAAAATTTGCGCGGCAAAGATTCCGTGCGGCAGAGCGGAAACAAATACCGCGGGTAATGATAATGGGATGGCCAAGGCCACGAAAGGCAAAATAATAAGATTTGCGGGAAGCGCCCACAAAGAAACGGTGCCAAAAATATAAAGCGAAATCGGCAAAGTAAAAATTATGGCCGAAACCGTGGTGGCAATATTTTCCCGCATAATGCCTTTGGGAATTTTATGAAAAATATTTTGAACTATGCCGGAAAAATAAATCAATCCGAAAGTGGCGCAGGCGGAAAGCCAAAAACCCGCGTCATAAATCAAACGAGGATTTATCAAAAACATTAACGTTATGGCGTAAAGCAACCCGCGGCCGGCAGAATTCAACCGGCCGGATTTTTGCGCGTAAAGAGCAACCGAACCCATTATTGCCGCGCGCAAAACCGAAGGCGTTAAGCCGGTGAAAAGCGCGTAGATAAAAATCGCGCCGGACATCAGATAAAACGCCTTCTGCCGGCGCACACGAAAAACAAAAAGCGCGGGCATAAAAAGCTGTGCCAAAAAAGTGATGTTCCATCCGGAGATGGCAACAATGTGCGCCGTGCCTGTGTTTTTAAAATTTTGCGATAAACTTTCGGGGATGGAGTTTCTCGCGCCCAAAAGCAGACCGCCTAAAAATGACGCGAATGGCTCATGCAAAGTTAAATTTATTTTTTCCACCAAAAAATTTTTGGCTGATAAAATATTTGTCATTGCGAGCGACCAAAGGGAGCGTGGCAATCTCATCTGAGTTTGCCGCGCTTCGCTCGCAACTTCGGCTTCGTCGGGGACTCCTCGCAATGACACTATGTCCGGCCTAAAACATTGCGCGCCGATATTTTG
>CAZFZQ010000015.1:0-17450 GCA_964522845.1 uncultured Gammaproteobacteria bacterium
TGGCATAAAAAACAGGATGATTTGTTTTTTTTCGCCGGGGGCAAAGCGAATATTGTTTTGCATGACATCCGTGAAGATTCGCCAACCAAGGGCGAAACGCAAGTTATCCCCGCGGACGAGGGCGACCCCCAGCTTGTTTTTATACCCAGGGGCGTGGCGCATGGCTACAAGGCGCTGGGCGACAAACCGGTTTTGCTTTTTTACCCCACCACCGAATCATATAACCCTGCCGCGCCGGATGAAGAGCGCATCCCGCATGATGATCCAAAAATAAATTTTAATTGGGCGAATTATAATTAAGAGATTCCCGCCTCCGCGGGAATGACACGTTTATGGATTGTATTTTTTGCAAAATTATCTCCGGTGAAATTCCGGCGGAAAAAGTTTTTGAAAATGACAAAGTGCTGGCGTTTTTAGATAATCGGCCGGTCAATTTCGGCCATACGCTTATAATTCCAAAAGAACATCATGAAAATATGGTTGATACGCCGGAAGAGTTGCTGTGTGAAATAATTTCAGCTGCCAAAAAACTCGCTCCGGCCATCTTAAAATCCACGGAACTGCATGATTATAATTTTGTGGTGAATAGCGGCGCGGTTGCCGGGCAAAAAGTTTTTCATACCCATTTTCATATCATTCCTCGTTTTGCCGGTGATGGATACGGCCGCTTTCGGGTGGAATACAAAGAAGGGGATGTGAAAAAAATGGCGGAAAGCATAAAAAATAATTTATGAAACTGTTTGTAACCGGCGGAGCCGGATTTATCGGCTCAAATTTTATAAGGCATATTTTGAATAAATATCCATCTTACGAGGTGGTTAATTTTGATAAATTGACTTACGCCGGCAATTTGGAAAACTTAAAAGATATTGAAAGCAATCCGCGTTATAAATTTGTTAAAGGAGATATCTGTGATAAAAAGGCGGTCGCGGAAGCGATAAAAGATTGTGATGTAATTGTAAATTTTGCCGCCGAGAGTCACGTTGACCGGTCAATTTTGGACAGCACGGATTTTATCCGCACAAATATAGCCGGAACGCATAATTTATTGGAAGCAGCGGTAAATAATGGCCTAAAAAGATTTCATCATATTTCCACGGATGAAGTTTTTGGCCACCTGAGCCCCACCGATCCGCCGTTTCATGAAAAGACGCCGTACTCTCCGCGAAGCCCTTACAGCGCGTCCAAAGCCGCGGCCGATCATTTGGTGATGTCGTATTTCAACACCTATGATTTGCCGGTAACGATTTCTAATTGTTCAAATAATTACGGCCCGTATCAATTTCCGGAAAAGTTGCACGGGCTGTTTATAACGAATTTGATGGAAAATAAAAAAGTTCCGGTTTATGGCGATGGCATGCAAGTGCGGGACTGGCTTTATGTTCTCGACCATTGCGAGGCCGTTGATTTGATTATTCACAAAGGAGAAATGGGAGAGACGTATTGCGTTGGCGGAAATAATGAAAAACCAAACATGGAAATAGCTAAAAAAATAATTCAGCTTCTTGGAAAGGATGAAAATTATATTGAATATGTTGCTGACCGGCGCGGGCATGACAGGCGCTACGCAATTAACGCGGAAAAAATCCGCGCGCTGGGCTGGCAACCTGCAACAAGTTTTGAAGACGGCTTGACAAAAACGGTTGAATGGTATAAAAATAATATTGCCTGGTGGAAGAAAATTAAATCAGGCGAGTACCTTGAGTATTACAAACAGCAGTACAGCTGAGGGAGGCAGGGATGTTCGAACGACGTAAGATTGACGGTATCATTTTTGATCTGGGGAACGTTTTGCTGCCCACGGAGCCGAATAAAAGAAAGGTGGCAAGATATTGGGCGCGGTTTTCCAAGTTAGATGAAATTGAACTCGCGAACATTTTGTATCACGGCACAATTATCCAAGATCGCAGAGACGATCCCAGAGTTTTGAAATTTTGGGAATGGGTTAGTCAGTTTGATAATGGCGATTTTTCATCTTATGAAATGTATTGTGTGATGAAAAATCTGCTCATGATGGACATTAATTTTGCCCAATTTGCACACAGCTGGGAATTGATTGTTGAGCCGGATGCGTATTTCATCGATTTTTTGTACGAACTTCAATATTTGCGTTTGGGTATCATTTCAAATCTGTGTGATATCCATTTGCACTATATCAGAAGAAGGGGATTTTTGCCCCGCTGGCTTTTCTGTTGTTGTCTTTATTCTTGCGTGGAAGGATGTTCCAAGCCAGGCACGACTATTTTTCTGCGGGGGATAAAAGGCATGAATCTTCCGGCAGAGCGGATTTTGTTTGTTGATGATTTGAAGCCAAATATTGAAGCGGCCGAATCCGTAGGCATGAAAGCGTATCACTACGATATTCATGACGGATCAGACCAAAAGCAACGTTTGAAAAAATTCAAAGAGTACCTTCGAAAATTGAGAGTTATCAGATAATCCCGTTTGAAAGAATGGGATTTTTTATTAGGGATTTTTTATTAGTTGACAAAATGCTATTTTATCCCTAATATTTACATATATGAAGGTTTTAATTTTAGGCGCAAAGGGAATGCTGGGAGGGGAGTTAGCCCGGGTTTTTTCGGGGCACGAAGTTTTGCCCTGGGATTTTGAAAATTTGGATATAACAAATGAGGCGGAGGTGATGAAAAAAATTTCCGCCTTGCGGCCGAATGTTGTTATAAATGCCGCGGCCTATAATAATGTAGATAAGGCGGAAGAAGAAAAAGAAAAAGCCAATTTGTTAAATGGCCGCGCGGTTGGGTTTTTGGCGCAAGCCGCCAATGTCGCGGATGCGACGCTCGTGCATTTTTCAACCGATTATGTATTTCTCGGAAAGGATAAAAACGGATACGAGGAAGACGCAACGCCGAATCCGATAAGCGCTTACAGCGAGTCAAAATTTTTGGGAGAGACTGAAGCGAGTAAGGCAAATAAATTTTATCTTATCCGTTTATCGCGGCTTTTTGGAAAGATGGGAACCGGGCTGAATGCTAAAAAAAGTTTTGTTGATATTGTGCTGGATCTGTCAAAAACAAAAAATGAGATTGATGTTGTGGATGAAGAATTTTCATCGCCCACTTACGCGCCGGATTTGGCGGAGCGGACAAAATATATTTTAGAAAATAATTTGCCGTACGGAATTTATCACGCGGCAAACAGCGGTGCCTGCACCTGGTATGAATTTGCCAAAGAAATTTTTAAACTATCCGGTAAAAATATTTTGGTAAATCCGGTCTCGGGCGAAAAATTTCCGCGCCCGGCCCCGCGCCCGAAATTTTCAGTATTGTTAAATACTAAACTCCCGCCCATGCACGATTGGCGCGAGGCATTAAAAGAATATCTTACTTTTAATATATGAAAGGAATAGTTATAGCCGGCGGGTACGGTACGCGCCTTATGCCGCTTACAAAAGTAGTTAATAAATCACTTTTGCCGATAGGGAAATATCCGCTTATTTATTATCCCTTGCATACCTTGGCGGAAGCGGGCGTGAAAGATATTATGATTGTTTCGGGCCGCGGCCATGCCGGCCAATTTTTGGAACTTTTGGGTTCGGGTGCCGAACTCGGTCTTAAATTGTCTTATACTTTGCAGGAGAATCCCGGCGGTATTGCCCAGGCCATGGGTCTTTGTGAAGATTTTGCGGATAATGAAAAAGTTGCCGTAATATTGGGCGACAATGTTTATCAGGACAATTTTAAATCAGATATAGAAAAATTTAAAACGGAAAAAAGCGGCGCGAGAATTTTTTTAAAAAAAGTGCGTGATCAGAAACGTTTCGGCGTGCCGGAAGTCCAAGGCGATAAAATTACAAGAATTGAAGAGAAGCCGCAAAACCCTAAAAGCCCCTATGCCGTAACCGGCCTTTATCTCTATGACAACCGTGTTTGGAATGTTGTAAAAAATTTAAAACCCTCGGATAGAGGGGAATTGGAAATAACGGATGTTAATAATTTTTATGTAGAGGACGGAACAATGAAATTTTCCATTATTGACGGATGGTGGGTTGATGCCGGGACGTTTGATTCGCTTTTGCGGGTGAATATTTTGGCAAGCCAAGACAAAAGGGAATTACAATTCTAATTTGTAAATTCCTGACGCCGCGTTGACTTTGCCGGTAAAATACAAAGATGACTGCTTGTTCACGATAAAGTCGCCGATTTGTTCAAATTTCGGGAAATCGTAAATTTGGCGCGAGTCCCGTTTGTCCAATTCAATTATTTTTATTTGATTGTTAAAACTTACGGCAACATAATTTGAGCCGGAAAGCCACCGCGCTTTTTTTATTTCTTCGCCAAAGCGCGTGATAAGCTCTTTTTCTCCGGAGCCAAAATTATGCGTCCAAAGTTCAAAGTCATTATAATAAAGAAGATTATTGCCGAAAATATCAAAATTTTTCGCATCGGCGAATACCTCCGGCGTGGAAAGTTTTTGCAGCGGCAGGGCGAATATTTGCAAGTGTTGTTTTCCGTCAATCATGACAAGCCGTTTGCCCTCGGCGAGCCGTATTTTATAACCGTTTCTTTCCAGAGGAAGAGAAATCACTTCGCCGCTGTTTAGATTTATTTGTTGGAGCATTGATTGATTTACAAGATAAAGATAGTTTCCCAAAACCGCAAAATCATCCGCGATTTTCTCTGGGCTGCCTGCCCCGCGACTCGTCCCGCGAAGCTCAGAGAGCGAAGTGGGAAGCCGGGGCGAAGTGGGGTAAATTTTTTCCGCTTTTCCGAAAAGAAGATCTATCTTGTATACCCCGTCCGTGGCCGCGGCGAAAAGTTGGGAGCTATTGGTTTCGTCCCAGCGCAAACCAAAAATTTTAATTTTTAACGGCAGGGCTTGTACTTTGCCGTCGGACGCGTTTATGACTTGAAATCCGCTTGGCGTTTCCAAAATTATTTTTTCATTGTTCGGCGACCAGCTGATATTTTTAATGGTTTGCCGCGGCGGCAGGAGGGCGATGGATTTTTCCGCATCGTTTGCCGTGTCAAAAACAAATATGGAATTTTTATCTTTTTCTTTTTTCAGATATAAAAATTTTGATTGATCCGGCGCCGGATATATTAAGCCGGCGGAAGCGTCAACGGCCTTGGCCGGCAAATTATCGGCAATGAGGCGCACGTCTTTGGCGAAGGTCGTGATTTGGCTCTCCACGGACAATTTTTTTTGCCAGTCAAAATATCCGGATTTCCTAATTTTTATTTCATATTCTCCGGGCAGAAGGTCTTGTATGCGGAATTCTTGACCCGTGCCATACGCCCGGCCGTTCACGAAGAGGGAGGCATTTTTGATGATGGTGTTGACGACAAGACCGCCGGTTTTTTCAAATTTATTTTTTTTGGAATTATATCGATAGCCGGTCGCGTAAAGCAATATAAAAGGAACGCTAATCAAAAACAGGGCTAAAAAGATATAGAATATTATGCGGCGATATTTCATCTGCATATTGACCGATCAGTTAATTGCTTATATAATTATAATGAAATAATAAGCAAAAGTCAATCGTTGTCTTATGCCCAAATTGGTCATCAAAGGCGGGAAAAAATTGTCCGGCACGGCCGTGATTTCCGGAAATAAAAATGCGGCCACGCCGATTTTGGCGGCCTCTCTTTTGGCAACCAAAAAATGCGTCATAAAAAATGTTCCGGATATTGCCGACGTGCGGGTGATGATAGAAATCTTAAAGAGTTTGGGATTAAGTATTGATTATAGCGATCACACCGCTGTTATTTCGCCGGGAAAATTGAGTTTGAAAAATTTGAACCGCGAGTTGGTAAAAAAAATGCGCTCGTCAATTTTAATTTTAGGGCCTCTTCTGGCCCGGCTGGGAGCAGTGGATTTGCCCGAGCCGGGCGGATGCATCATTGGCAAGCGCCCGATTGATACGCATTTATACGGATTGAAAAAATTGGGCGCGATTGTTTCTAGCAAGAAGGGCGAGCTGTCGCTCGCGGCAAAAAATCTCGCGCCCGCGGAAATGATTTTGCCGGAGTTTTCCGTCACCGCCACGGAAAATATTATTATGGCCGCTTTGGGCGCGAAGGGCCGGACGGTTATTAAAATGGCGGCTATTGAACCGCACGTTCAAGATTTGATCAATTTTTTAAACGCTTTGGGCGCGAAAGTTGCCATGGCGCCGGAAAATACTATAATAATAGATGGCGGGCGCGAGCTTGCCGGCGCGGATCACACCGTGTCGCCGGATAATATAGAGGCCGGCACATTTGCCGCCGCCGCCCTCATAACCCGCGGAAAAATAACTTTGAAGGGAGTAAATCACTCTCATATGGACGCGGTTTATTCTCTTTTGGAACGGATTGGCGCGGTTTTGGAAATCGGCAAAAACACGTTGACAATTTTTTCACGCGGGGAGCTTCACGGATTTAAACTTCAAGCCTTGCCGTACCCCGGGTTCCCCACGGATTTGCAAGCGCCTTTCGGCGCACTCGCGACCCAATGCCATGGCGCGAGTTTGGTTCATGATCCTCTTTACGAGGGACGAATGGGCTATGTGCAAGAACTTATCAAAATGGGCGCGGAAGCCACGGTTTGCGATCCGCACCGCGTTTTAATTAATGGTCCGGCCAAGCTTTACGGAACCGAAATAAAGGGTTTGGATTTGCGCGCCGGCGCCACTTTGGTTTTGGCGGGCTTGGCCGCGCACGGCACCACAATTCTTGAAGGAGTGGAAAATTTGGACAGAGGATATGAGAAGTTTGATGAAAGATTGAGGGGATTGGGAGCGGAGATAAGAAGAGAGTAAAATAGAAACATAGAAACAAAAAAGCATAGAAACACAAGAAAGAAAGATGCTTCTATGCTTTGAGCGGCGAAGCTGCGGGTGTTTTTTTGCTTCTATGTGTTATTATGTGGAAAAAAGATTATGCTTTCAAAATAAAATATAACGGACAGAATTTTTTCATAAAAAATTTAGGTATTCTTTTGAGCATCGTTGTTTTGCTCGCCTCTTTTTCCGTTGGTTTTTTTGCGGGGAAAAAAGTCCAGGTTGATAAATATAACCAAGCGGAAATAAAACAACTGGTCAACAAAGACGCCAAGCCGGATTTTTTAATCACCAAAGATGTTGATTTTAATTTATTTTGGCAAGTTTGGAATAAGATAAAAACCGATTCCGTGCATCAGCCGGTTGATGAAGTAAAAATGTTTTATGGAGCAATAGAAGGAATAACCGCGTCTTTGGGCGATCCGTATTCGGTATTTTTTGAGCCGCGGGTGGCGCAAGAATTCAAGAGCGATTTGGCCGGGCAGTTTGAAGGCATTGGCGCGGAAATCGGCATCAAAGAAAATAATTTAATTATCGTGGCGCCGCTCGCGGATTCGCCGGCGGAAAAAGCCGGACTCCTGGCCGGAGATAAAATTTTGTCCATTGACGGAAAGGATACGCAGGGCATGGCGCTGGACGCGGCCGTTAAAATGATCAGAGGCAAAGGGGGAACGAAGGTGAAACTTTTGGTTGCCCGCGATGGAATAAAAACCGCCAAAGAATATGAAATTACAAGAGATAAGATCATCATAAAGAGCATCCAATGGCGCATGGAAGGGGATATTGCTTACATCAAGGTTCTGCAATTCGGCGACGAAACGGCCAAAGATTTTGACAGCATTGTCAGCAAGGTTGTTTTGAAAAATCCAAAAGGGATAATTTTGGACTTGCGCAATAATCCGGGCGGATATTTGGACGCGGCCATAAAAATGGCGGGCGAATGGGTGCCGGACGATAATGTGGTTTTTGAACGGTTCAAAGGCAGGGACGAAGGATTTAAGGCAAACGGCAAAGGCCGGCTAAAAGATTTTAAAACCGTGGTTTTGATTAATAAAGGTTCGGCCTCGGCTTCAGAAATCGTTTCCGGCGCGCTGAAAGATTATGAAAAAGCGACGATTGTGGGAGAAAAATCTTTCGGCAAGGGATCGGTGCAGGATTATAACGAATTTTCCGACGGTTCCGCGTTGAAATTGACCATTGCTTTATGGCTAACGCCAAAAGGGACTTCAATCAACGGCGAAGGAATTTTGCCTAACGTTGCGGTTGAAATTACGGACGAAGACGTGAAAGCGGGCAAAGACCCGCAATTGGAAAAAGCCAAGGAGCTGTTGAAATAAAATTTATGGGCACTTGACAGAAATTCAAGAGAATGGTATAGTAAGAATGTAAGAAAGTATTACAAATTAAATCAAGAACATATGACTACAATTTTGAAAGCGACAACAAAGGGCCAAATCACGCTCCCCGCTAAATGGAGAAAACAATTTTATACTAACCAATTTATCGCTACTATCAGTCCGGATAAACTGGAAATAGAGCCGATACAAATAAAAAAGAAATCAGTTGTTAAAGAATATACGGTTTTTGATGCGATTCGTGATAATCAAGGAAGGGGTATAAAAGCTCATGATCTGATTAGAGTTTTGAAAAAGATTTCTTAATATATGAATGAAATTGAAAAACTTTTGCGGAAGATATTTAAAAAAGACAGGGAGCGGCTTTTGCAGATTACGGAAAGATTGGTTAAAGGCGATAAAACACTAAAATTTGAAAAAATAAAAAATACGGATTTTTATAGGATTCGATCGGGAAAGTTTAGGATAATTTTTCATAAAGAAAATGGAGTATTTATAATTGATGGGATAAAAATGAGAAATGAAAGCACTTACGAACATTTTTAAGAAGTTGTCTTAATGGTTATTTTCACAAAATCAGCTAAAATTAGCTGATTTTTGTTGTTAGGGGCTTGACCCAGTAAGACCAACTTTGGAAATTAAGTCTTTTTTAAAACTTAGATTTGAGTAAAGGTTAGTTAATTTTTATAAACCCAAATTTTAATTTAGCTAAATTTAGAGAAAAAAACAGCCAAAGTTGTCTTACTGGGCTTGACAAAATCATTAAAGTATGCTATAATACCCATAAAGAAGGCTGGGAATGAGTCTCGGCCATTGCAGGCAAGCCCATGGTTTTCGCATAGTGCGATGACGAGGGGCAAGCCAAGGAGAAGGACGATGAGCAAGAGAACGAAGGACGAGATGGGGATGATGAAGAGCGTGGCGGGTGTGATGGCAACCGTGGTGGCTCTGCTTACGGATGCCATCTGCAAGCTCGGTGGGGACTTCAGTCACGTCCATCGACTGACCACGGACGAAGGAAAGGACACGGTAAACAAAATCGCCAACCTCATCGTCGGCAACAAGCCGGCAGAGGTTCCCGCCTCTCCGAACTGGTGGGAGAAGTTGCTCGCCGCGCTCGTGAGGGCCTGTGGGTTCACGTATGTGAACCCAAGCGTGAACGGCGAGAACTTTCCGTGCAACACGGAGCCCGGCCAGGTGGAGATCGTCTCCATCAAAGCGCGGCTGGCGGAGCTGGGTCGTTCGTGGCTCTCTACCGCCGACGTGAAGGACTACCTCGACATGATGGGCTATCGTCCGGCCACCCTTGTGGAGCTCTTGCTTTGGTGGTTGGCCAATCCGGCCCGTCACGCCAGTTGTTTCGTGGTGGCTCTGGGCCAGCTCTGGCGCGGCGATGCTCCGTACGTCGGCGGCAATGGCGATTATCGCTACCTGGACCTCGGCTCGATCGAGGACGGTTGGGACGGGCGCTGCGGGTTCGCCGCCGTCCGCAAGTAGGCTCCCGGGCGCCCGGTTTTCCGGCGCCTTCGGCCTCTGTTCCCCTGGACTTCTGCCCCGAAACGCTTTGTCGTTTCGGGGCTTTTTTTGTATAATAATTTTAGATTTGTAGCGCGGTGTATGAATAAACTTCAAAATAAAAAATACTCCGAGATATCGGAGTATTTTTTATTTTGAAGTGATGATGCTGACCAATTTTATTTGGCGCAAACGGCCGGTGAAGGCCTGTTTTTTCTTAGTCGTAAATTTTACCACGCCGTCTTTGCCCGCGTATAAGGTATCATCTGTGCCGCGCTTTACATTTTTTCCGGGATGAAATTTTGTGCCGCGCTGGCGGATGATGATCATTCCTTCTTTGGCGAACTGGCCATCAGCGAGCTTGACGCCAAGCCGTTGTGATTGCGACTCGCGCCCCAGCGCTGTAGAACCGCCGGCTTTCTTATGAGCCATATAGATTTAAGATTTAAGATTGATGATTTAAGATTTAGGATAGCACGAGCGCGTTTTTTTGTCAATTTACGGTTTGAAGGGGTTGGAAAGGCCGTCAAAATTTATAACCACGGACGGCATTTGTTTTTCTTCAAATTTTTTAACCAAATTATCAAATTGCGTCTTATGCACTTTGGTTATGACGAGTTCGGTTTTCAGATTGGCAATGGCCATCTGCTGGGTAATAACAGTATAGATATTTCGGTAGACGAAAAGAAACAGCCACGAAAAAAGAACAGCCGCCAAGACAATAAAAGCCCAGACAAAATAATTTATTATCGCTATAAGCGTTACGTTGCCGCGATTTTTAAATGGAAAAGTAGACATATCCTTCCAAGTAGGCCTTAACGTTTCCGGCGGAAATAACTTTGCTGTTTGTTTCCGTTCCGCCGGAACCGATGTTCACGCCGTTAATAATAATGTAGACGGCTGATTTTTCCAGATCGTTTATATATTTCAAGACATCAATATAATCCCCGGACAGAGTAATGGATATATTTTGTTTTACAACTTGGGCGGATATTCCAGTATCCCCTCCGGATGCGGGCGTGATTTTTATTTTTTGCGCCAGATTATTTTTTTCCGCGATTTTTTCC
This sequence comes from uncultured Gammaproteobacteria bacterium, assembly GCA_964522845.1. Taxonomy (GTDB): domain Bacteria; phylum Patescibacteriota; class Patescibacteriia; genus CAZFZQ01. The sequence continues at coordinate 10,722 of CAZFZQ010000015.1, forward strand.
AATCCGCTGACAAAAGGGACTTCCTGCCCTTTCATGACAATGATTTTTTCTTCAAGAGGCGCCACGCCGTCGCTTGCGTATTTCAAGTCGGCGATAATATTTTTTATATTGCGCCGGCTGGCGTATTTGTTTTCCAGCGCCACCCGTTCCATCTGGATTCTGTCGTTAAAAGTTTTAATGTCCGTGATGGCCGGCTGAATAATAAAAATAAAAATTATTGCTGTAAAAATGACAAGCAATCCGATGGCGATCGCGGTTTTTTGCATGGTATTCATAATGTAAGCGCGGCCTTGATGTTAAAATCAATTTCTTTGGCTTCTAAAATATTTTCTATGGGCAGATTAACGGCCTTCACAAGCGGCGACTGTTCCAGATTCTGTTTGTATAAAAGCAGATCCTCGCGCCCCTTGGCATGTCCGGTAATTTGGATTTCTTTTGTTATGTTATTTACGTTCAGCGCGTAAAGAGTGATGTTTTTTGGCGTTAATGACGTTATGTCCGCAATCCGGGGCGACCAGATGAAAAATTTATTTTGCACGCCGGTCAAAAAATCAATTTTTTGATTGACGAGATGGACTTTTTGATTTAGCACGCCATATTCTTGCGTGACCAATGTCCCTTGCGCCACCGCGTCATTAAAGCTGTTTTGCATAATCGCTTTGGTGGCAAGCAGTGTTGCGCCCACGCCGCAGACCGCGATAAGAATCCAAGAAATCAAATATTGGAGCGAGACGAGCATCATCTGCCTCGCGACTTCTTGTTTTTTTTCCGGAGATAAAAGGTTGATGGAGAGCATAAGATAGGTTGATAGGTCATTAGGCGGATAGGTTGATAGGTTTTGATCCTAACGACCTAATAACCTAAAAACCTATTGTACTATTCATTAATTGCCAAGACCTGCTGTTCCGTTCCTCTGATGGCAAGTCCGATGGCTGTGGCATAGCGCAAAAGGTCTTCAGTTCCAAGATTGATTTTTTTTGAAATTGTAATATTAACCGACGGATCAGCGTGCCGGACTTTCAGTTTTAATCCGTCCGATAAAACGGATGTGATGCGGGGCATGGTTGAGACGCCGCCGCAAATAAAAATTTTATCCGTTTTTATCTGCAATAACCGGTTGATGTAGCGAAGCCCGGTTTCTATCTGTTTCACCGAAGAATCAAAAATTTCACCGACGGTTTTTTTGATTCTTGGCGGGCATTTTTTGAGATCAAACCCGCACTCCATCTTTAGCTGTTCCGCTTTTTCAAATGTTATTTTTTCCGCTTTGGCGATTTCTTCGGTCATATATTCGCCGGACAACGGAATATTCAAGGCGATAATGGGATTATTTTGATAAGTCGCGATAATCGCCGAACGGGTTGCTCCCAAGTCCATAAAAATTTTAGGAGGGCCGCCATTTTGTTCCTTGATGTCTATGAGCGCCCGGGCGAGCGCGATACTTTCAATTTCCAAAGAGAGGGGAATAAGATCGGCTTGTTCAATCACGTTGGTAAAAGAATCCACGATATTTTTTGAAGCCGCGCCAATCAGAATTTTTCCTCCGCCGATTGTCTGCCAGTCAAAATAAAGTTTTTCCGCTTCAACCGGAAAATGCTGGTCTAAAATACGTTCCACGTCGGTTTCGTTGAATTTTTCTTTTTTATTGGCCGGCAAGCTGACAACTTTAAGATAGCTCTGCGATTCGGGCAAAGACGCGACCACCGCCCTGGTTCCAAGGATTTTTCCCTTGGCGCCCTTAACGCATTTTTTGATGGCGGCAATAACCGCCGGAGCATTTTTTATTTCACCATTGCCAATCACGGCATCGGGCAGGGGCGCCTCATTAAAAGAAACAAGCGTCAGCTTTTCAACCCCTCGCAAATTTTTTATGCGCTGAAGCTGGACAAGTTTTATGGTCTTGTCGCCGATGTCCAATCCGAAAGCGATATTTTTGGGGGAAAATAACATAAGGTAGGTTGATAGGTGAATAGGTGGTAAGGTGGATAGGTTCTAAACCTAACAACCTATCTTGCTATTCTATAATTTGCCAATATCCTTTGAGTTCGCTCCAGCCGCCGGTGGGGCCGGAAGAAAAACTAATGTCGGCCAGCCCGGACGTATAATCCAAAACAACTCTTTGGTCGGCGTGAATTTTCCACGCGGACATTTCCACCAGGGTGGCATTGTTGTGTATATCTATTATACCATAAGGAGCGTAAATGATGGCAGAGACACTGGCGTTACGAACATCAATGGCGGCGTTGATGGTATCGTTTTTAGTGCTGACCAAAAGCAAATAGCTTCCGGTTCCTGCGCCGGAAAAAACAGAGCCATTATCCATGGTTATATTGCCGTCGGCAATAATGATTCCGGAAGACGAGCCATAAGAACTGCTGAGGTTGATATGTGAATTATTATCAAATAGTATGTCGCCGGTCACGTAAAGAGTGCCTGTAACGGTTAATGTTTCTCCAACACTGACCGTCAGATTGCCGATGATTTTTTTCGGGCCCAAAGACGTGTCTTCGTTTATTGTTTGGTTGCCATTTAAAGGTTCGCCCACGGAAGCGTCGTCTTTCCATCCCTGTATCAAGCTGTCGGAAATGGGCATATTGAGGGGTCCGGGGGCGGTTGGCGGAATAACGGCGTAAGGGCAGTAAGTATTCCATCCGACCGTTGTGCCGCTTTTTGTTTGACACCAAAGATTATAGCCGATTGTGGAACCGGTGACGCTGGTTGAGGTGGCGTTTTTTCCGATTGTTGAGCCGCTAATGGAGTTAGCCCAAGCATCGCCGGCAACAGTGGCGCCGGAAATAATATAAGCGGTTAAATTTTTTCCGACCGTTACGCCGGTAGCTTGGTGGGCAAAAGCATTGCCGTTCACGGCGATGTTGGAAATTTGCGAGGTGACGCCGCCATTCCAGGTTTTAAAGTTTATGTCTTTTCCGTCGGCTATCCACGAATAGGAAGACCATCCTTGGTTATGAAACATTGTTCCGCCCGCGTAATTATCAAAAGCGTCCACGCCAATGGTCCAATATTTAGTTCCATTTTGCGCGGCGTCTAAAATTATCCAATATTTTGTGCCGCTATAAAGAAAGGGAGGGTTATTGAAAGACACGTCCACCCACCCATAGCTTGTGGAAACCACGGACGTGCTAAGTGTTGCTGAGGCCAGCACCGCGGTACTTGGAGAATTGGCATTATCCTCGACTATTTTTACGGAAATATTACCGGGCGCGCTTGATGTTCGTTTAATATAAAAACTGACTTTATTTAGAAATTCTGTCGCGGACGAAGTGAAACTCTGCGCCAAATCGATTGTTGGATCTGTTTTCCCAAAAATATAATCCGCGTTATATGTAGTATTCTGCTGATCCGGCGCAAGAGCGGCGCCCGCGGCCACATAAGCATCGCCGGTAATAGTGGCCTCATTATCGCCGTCTATGGTTCCTTGCGCGTAAATACTCCCGTTTATAACTGAATTTTCTTCCAATTTAATTCCGCCTTGGCCAAGTTGAACGCCATAAGTAAAGCTAACTTTATCCGCGGCTATTGCCGCTCTTGTTCGAATAATAGTTTTCCCCAGCGGCCTGGTTTTATTTGGATAATATCCGGTTGATTCTATTTGTTTTACGCTGCCGCTTATGGCGGTAATGATCGTGTCATAAATCCCTCCGCCAAAAGTCACGTTGCTCTCGCCCGCATAATCGCTGCCGTATGTGCCGCCGCAATTCGTCCCCGCTGTTTGATTGAGGCACCACAAGGCTTTTTCTATTCCGGCTTCGGCAAGGTCTGAGGATATGGTTTTGTAATTAATAACCCTTTCTTTTTGTTCGGCGCCGACGGAAGTCTTAACTAAAGTCGCGCTATACACCAAAAGACCGGCCATTAAAACCGTGATGACGAGCATAATATAACCTTTTTGTCGGGGCATACAGATTATTGCTTATTTCTTAACCGCACGGAAATATCTATTTTTTCTTCCGCAACCCCGCTTTTTAAATAAAGCGATGCGCCCACCATGTTTGCGTCTTGCGGCAAGGCGGCATCATATCTGAAAACCAAACTTTGCGCCGCGTCGGCAATCAGCCGTTTTAAATTTTTGCGCGCGCTGGCGGCGTCGGCGGAAGTTTCCAAATAAATTTTTTTGTCTTCGCGATAAAACGCGGCGTAATCAAATTTGTCCGCGATAATATTTCCGCCGGCGTCAATGGCCGGAAGTTTCACGACTGCAGTGGAAGACGACGAAGCGCGCGCGACGCTGTTAAAAATATAAGAAGCCATAATAGAATTCGCGCTCTCGGCCGTTTCTTTAAAATTCCGGGTAAAAATGCTTTTTTGCGTCTTGATATCCGCGGCCGCGGATTCCAGAGTATAAAATTTGCTGTGGCTTATGTAAATGGAGCCGATGACAATGCTTGCCACGGCGAAGATGGATAAGACGATGACGGTTTCTATAAGTGTAAAGCCGCGAGAGGGCATAGATTAGGTAAATAGGTGATTAGGTCTATAGGTGGATAGGTTTTAAACCTAATAACCTGTTTTGTTATTCCGTTTTCAGTGTTGAAAGCGTGATGGATTTTATAACTCCGCGTTCGGTCCAGCTGACGGTGGCGTCAATTTTTTTCATGGTGGCGACGCCATACGGTTCGGAAATGGTGAGCGCGCCCGCGCCATTGGGCAAATCGTTGATACCGAACCGCGCCCAGTCCGCGGGAATGGCGCCAAGTGCCAGATTGTCAAAATTCCAACCTTCGGTTATTAAATCATGCGTGAGCGACGCGTTATCAAAATAAACCGTGTTGCCAGAATTTCCCAGAGCGGCTACACCCGAGGCGAGCGAAGCGTCGCTTATGGTGGCGCGCAGATTATCGTCAACGTAAAGCGCCAAACTGTTGCCCGCGGCCGCGATTTTTAATTTATACCAGGTATCGGGTAAAAATGTTTGCGCCGTAGAATATAACGTTGATGTGGCGCCGCCGGCTCTTTTGTCCAAGACCAGCTGGTTGTTTTGTAAATATAAAAAATAATAATTGTCCAAGTCTTTGGCGCGAAAAAGCAAACCGGCTTTGCCTGAAACGCCGGACGTTTTGACTGATGCCTCAAATGTAAAATCCGCGAGATTGGCGTAGGGGAGCGCGATCACGCCCAAGGGCGAACTTGACGCCGCATTGTTGGCAAGAGTGTTGGGAGACGATACCGCGGCCGTAGTTGTGGCGCCGTAAGAGCCGTTATTGTCTATCACGCCGATAAAAGTTGAGCTGGCGCGCGTGGTAAGCGATGCTACGGAATAATTTTTAACAACGTCAATTTCTTCTTGCGCGATTTTGTAAGCGGCCGCGGCAAACGAGCCGGTTTTGTTGACGCGCAAAATATTCAAAAGCACGCCAAAAATAGCAATCGCGCCGCAGAGCATGGCGATGGAGACGATAATTTCAATCAAAGTAAATCCGCGACGCATAGGTTGATAGGTGGATTGGTAGATAGGTGGATAGGTTTTAAACCTAATAACCTAACGACCTAAAAACCTATTTTGCTATTCTTCTATATTGCTTCACTCAACGAATAAATCGGCGAGATGACCGCGAAAGCGATAAGCCCCACCACGCCGCCCAAAAAGACAATTAAAATCGGTTCAATAATGGAAGAAAGGTTTCTGGTGATGTCCGATACTTCTTCTTCGTAAAAAGTTGCGAGTTCCGCCAAAAGTTCATCCAAGGTGCCGGACTTTTCTCCCACCGACACCATTTGGGTAATAAGCGGCGGAAACAGGGCCGGATATTTTTTTAAGACCTCGTTGATGCTGATGCCCTTGCCCAATTTTTCCGAAGCGTCAAGACAGGCGTTTTTGTAATAAACGTTTCCCAGCACGGTGGAAGTGATTTTGAAACTTTCTATGACCGGGATATCGGTTTTTAAAAGTGAAGAAACGGTTCTGGCGAAACGCGCGAGATTTACTTTTTTGGCGATCGGCCCCAAAATCCAGGCATGCAGGAGTAAAAAATGAAAAAATTTTTTGCCTTTGGCCGTGCGGCGGAACAATATTATTCCCGCTACGGCGGCGATTATACCCGCAAGAAGCAAGATGCCGTCGCGGTTTATAAATTTTGAAAAGGCGATTAAAATGCGCGTGGCAAGCGGCAACTGTATTTTTAATTCGTCAAAAACGGATAGCACGCTGGGGATAACGTAGACAAACATCATAATACCGATGCCCACCGTGGCCACGACGATAACCATGGGATAAATCATGGCTCCCCGGACTTTTGACATGAGATCGTGGTCTTTTTTCATCTGGTTGGACAGCTCTTCCAAATTTTTTTCCAGCGTGCCCGACACTTCGCCCACTTTTATCATATTGACGAAATATTCCGGAAAAATTTTCGGGTATTTGGCAAGCATGGAGGCCAGAGGGTTGCCTTCTTCCACGCCTTCTTTTATTTCAGATAAAATCAGCGCGAATTTTTTATTTTTGGTTTGGAGCGCCAAGGTTTCCAGCGCTTCGGACACGGATAGTCCCGCCTTGACCATCACGCGGAAATTTTCCGCGAAAAAAACTTTCTCCGCCGCCGGAATGGTGGAAAGAAGCGAAAATACTCTGCTTACTTTTTTCCAAAAATTGGACGGCGTTCCCTTCTCCCCTCTTGCCTGTCCCGCGGAGCCTTGCTGTGCCCTGCCGAAGCCTTGCGTGGAGGAGGGGCGAAGTGGGGTAATCAAGGGGGGAGCGAGAGGGGGGATTTTTGC
>CAZFZQ010000016.1:0-17203 GCA_964522845.1 uncultured Gammaproteobacteria bacterium
ATTATGGCAAAGAAACTTTTCGTGGGAAACCTTCCTTACACCGCTACGTCGGATGAATTGAAGGAATTATTCTCACAGGTAGGCGCGGTTGCAACAGCGACCGTAGTTTCAGACAAATTCACGGGCCGCAGCCGCGGTTTCGGCTTCGTGGAAATGGAAAACGACGCGGATGCGGACAAGGCGATTGAAACCTTGAACGGTCAGGACATGGGCGGTAGAAATATCATGGTCAATGAGGCCAGACCCATGGGCGAAAGACCCGCTCGCGGAGGCAGCGATGATCGCAGAGGCGGATTCCGTAGCGATCGTCCGAGACGCAATGAGTACTAATCTCACTTGCCCCGCGTAGCTTTAGCGAAGTGGGGTGCGTTGAATAAAAAAGACATCCCCGAGAAATCGGGGGTGTTTTTTATATTCATCGGGTCATTGTAAAAATATGGTTTTGGAAGTATACTCGAAAAAGAGCTAAGGTTAAAAAAATAAAAATATGCGTGAAAAATTTGAAGCACAGCCAATAATCCCAAGCGCCGAAAAAGAAAATTTGATTGAACCCGGCCCCAAGCTGAGGAATATTTATAAAACCCTCACTTTTATGGAGGGTTATGCTGATTGGAAAAAAGATTTGCCGGAAAAAATCGGTCCGTGGGAAAATTCCACAGAACTTTTTAATAATGTCCAACAAGCGGTTCGGGAACATGTTATTGATAAAATTTCAGCGTTCAAGGGCAAGGCGCCTTCTGTAGCGGAAATTGCCGACGAAAATATGATTGATATTCTGGCCAATAATTGGCCGGAAGATACTCCGGAAATTGAAGGCCAGCGAAGAGAAATTTTGTTGGCTGTGGCCGCGCACGTTATAAGGAATATGGAAACCAAGGCCTACCAAATGGTTTTAGAAGATGCAGACGAGAAACGGCTTGAAAAACTCGGGTTGAACCCGGAATTGCGCGATGTTGTTACGGAAACTCTTGATGCCTGCAAAAGAGCTGACCTTGTTTTCATCCGTTATTTGGCTTTCGCCAATTTATCGCCCGAGGCGCCGGAAGAGGCCTCGGCCAGCCATTTTTTTGTGCCCGGCGATGACAAGCCGCATACCATCAATTCGCTTTTTCCGCGCGACACCCAATTTATCGCCAGAAGATTTAAAGAAATCGCGGACATGCCCGTGGACTGGAAGAAAATTCCCGGAGGAGAAATTTTTAAAGAATATCTAGGCGCGTTGAGCGATGCCTTTTTAGAAAAAGACATTGCCAAAATAGAGGAATGCTATAAAAAAGTAAGCGAATTATTTCAGCAATCATCGTCTTCGGAGTTTCCCGTTTTAATTGTTCCGCCGGAATACACCAGCGGATACGCAAAACAGCCATACCACGATCCGGAACTTAGAGTATGTCTAAGAGCGCCGGAATGCCGCGAGATTGAAGAGAGTCTTCCCGAGGTTCAAAAAATAATGGCGGAGTGCCTTGAGGAAAGCGGCCGTCCGGATTTCAGCCAAGACCTTTTAAAAAAGAAAATAAGTGTTGTTAATTCCATCGGAGATTACGGAGTCGGTTTGAATTGCAAAGGATTTGCGCAAGCGTCCGAGTCAATGATTTTGATGTTTTACAGTGAAACGCTTAAAGCTCAAGGAGAGATGGCGAAAAGGAAAAATTTTCAAGTGGAGAATCTTGAGGCGGAAGACGGCAGAAAAATGTTATTTTATGGCACGCTCCTACACGAATTCGGCCATTTGCACAATGATGAAGAAAATCCCGAAGTAAAAAGATTGGGGCGGGATTGGGGCGTCACTATCGGTGAAGCGGAAGCTGAAACTTTATACCGATCGCTGATTCCCCAAATGATTGAAAAGGGCGGAATTGAAGGCACAAAAGAACAATGGGCTGCCGCGCTGGTAGAAAGTTCTTTGGAAGAATTGCGGGATAAATCGGCGGAAGGGGATCCGGAATATTATTATTCTTCCGCCTACACTTTGAATCGGCTGTTTAGCGAGGGCGTGGTTGAATTTAATTTCAAGACCGGCCGAGTTTCCATAAAAGATATAGATGCTTTTTACGAAATACAAAAAGAATTGTCCGACGGAGTGCTGGGTTTGTATGAAGACGAGTCAATGAATTCTAAAAAAGCCGATAAATGGGCAAGGGAGAATTGCGTGCCAAATAAAATTGTTAAAAAAATATCAAATTTCATCAAGAAAAAATAAATAAAAAACATCCCCGAGAAATCGGGGGTGTTTTTTTATTCGTTAATTTATAATTTCCACCATTGTTGCGACACGTCGATCAGATATTGCAGAAGATGTTTGTAAAGTTTTTTAGTTTCAGTTTCCACGAAATCCATGCCCGGGCTGGAATTGACTTCAATCATTACCCAGCTCTGTCCTTTGCGCATCAAATCAATCCCGCACCAGGGGAGGTTTAGCACTTTGGAAATTTTTATGCACATTTTTTCAAGTTTGGGAGTGACGGTAAAAGCGGGCGCGGAAGCCGATAAAAAACGGCCGGTGCATTTCCAATTTTTTGATTTTTTCACCACCGCCTGCACGATTTTTCCATTGATAACCGTTACCCGGAAGACTTTATGCGAATTTTTGATATATTCTTGGGCAATGAGGGGCGCCTGGTCTCCTTTGCGGAATTTTTTTATCATTTCTATGGCTTGTTTTATGGTTTTGGCGCGGTCAACAAAGTTTCCGTTGCTGCTAAAAATATTTTTAATAACCACGGCGCCGCTAAGTTTTATCAGCCGTTCAATCGGTTCGTAGCATTGATAGAGAGCAAAGGGCAGGAGATAGGTTTTGGGCGTGGGGATGCCAAGCCGCCGGCAGTGCGTATAAAACATCCATTTGTCTTCGCAAAAATAAAAAGATCGGGTGGGGTCTAGAACCGGCGTGCCGGCGGATTCAATTGTTTTTGCAATCTCAAGCGATTCCTCCTCGGCCGAATTATTTAAAACTACGTCGCATTTTTTAGCCAAAGCGCGTATCCTTTCCCAGGTCATGAATTTTGCCGACGGAAAAAGAACGGTGCGCGCGCCGGCCTCCCTCGCCAAACTTAAAAACATGCGGTCCTCCGGCAATAATTTATTATCAGCGTAAATGTATCCAATGGTGATCATACTCTATATTATATGATATTCATGTTTTTACGGCAAATAAAAAATCGCCCACAGATAAGATTCGGGGCGACTTTTTATGTATTGAAAATTATTTTTTACATTTTTCCGGCCTCGCGCAACATCCCGCGATCATCCAGAGCGCCATGCCAACATAAGCCCAAAGATAACTTTGCGCCAAACCTAAAACAAAACTCCGCGCGTTTAATCCGTCAAATCCCAAAAACGCAAAGCGCAAATTATTGAGATGCCAGTCTTGTAAATCCGCCGGACGCCACCAGAAAAAGCAAATTATAAACAAAAGCGATAGAAAAATTCCCAAACGATTGGCGCATTTCCAAAAACCGCATTTTTCTTTTTTACCAAACATAGTTTTCACCTCCTTTCTATAATATTATATCACGCCCGCGTCGTAGCCGGCTTCTTTTATTTTTGCCAAGACGTCTGCCGGTTTGACGGAGGCGTCCGCACCAACGCTGGCTGTGCCGCCCTTCACGTCAATTTTAATTTCGCCTACGCCGGAGATTTCCTCAATATTTATTTTAATTATTTTGGCGCAGGATTCGCAGTGCATGCCGCTGATTTTAAATTGCATATTTGTATTATTAATTCATTTTACTTATTTTCGCGAACAGAACGAAAACAGCAGTGAAAATTGCTCCCATAATTATCGGCGCGATAATGGAGAGCCAATTTTTACGGCCCGGCTGGAAACGTTTCAAGAGCAGGGAATTGGAGACGACGGATACCGAGCTGAAAGCCATGGCAAGCCCGGCCAGCTCCGGCCGTAAAACAAGACCCATAAAAGCAAAAAGCCGCGCCGCAATCGGAATGCCGATGACGTTATAGAAGAGCGCAAAAAACATATTTTGTTTTATTTTTGCCACGGTTTCCTGGCTTAAATTGATGGCGGTTACCACATCCCGCAAATCATTTTTTACAATCACGATGCCGCCGGATTCCATAGCTACGTCCGTGCCGCTACCCATAGCGATGCCCAAGTCCGCTTGCGTCAAAGCCGGCGCGTCATTGATACCATCTCCGACCATGGCTACTTTTAATCCTGTGCTTTGCAATTTTTTTACTTCATTCGCTTTATCTTGAGGCAGGACTTCGGCTAAAACATTTTTTATACCCAGTTGTTTAGCGATGGCTTCGGCCGTGCGGCGGTTGTCGCCGGTGATCATATAAATCGCGAGTCCCATTTTTTGGAGATCCTGAATGGCGGGAAGCGTGGTTTCTTTCAAGGTATCGGCCACGGCAACCAGTCCCAGCACCGCTTTTTCCGAAGATAAAATCATCACGGTTTTTCCGCCTTCTTCCAGTTTCATTATTTTGTGTTCCACGCCGGAAATATCCATGCCCGCGACATCAACAATCAATTTGCGATTTCCCAAATAATATTTTTTTCCATCAACGTTTCCTTCCACGCCGTGGCCGGGAACGGCTTTGAATTTTTCCGTTTTGCCAATCGTGATTGATTCTTCTTCCGCGTATTTGACGATCGCTTCCGCGAGCGGGTGCTCGGAAGTTTTTTCCAGGCTGGCGGCCAAGCGGATAATTTCTTTTTCATCGGAAATTTCCGCGCCAATAATATCCGTTACCGCCGGTTCGCCTTTTGTGAGCGTGCCGGTTTTGTCAAAAACAATCGCGCGAATTTTGCAGGCGGCTTCAAGCGGTTCGCCGCCTTTTATTAAAATTCCGTGTTCCGCGCCTTTGCCCGTGCCAACCATAATTGATGTGGGCGTGGCAAGCCCCAACGCGCAGGGGCAGGCAATAACAATTACCGAAGTAAAGGCCATGAGCGCGAATGACAACCCGGCGCCGGTTAAAATCCAGCCGGCAAATGTCAGCGCCGAAATTATAAGTACAATGGGCACAAAGACGGCGGAGATGCGATCGGCAAAGGCCTGAATCGGCGCTTTTGATCCTTGCGCGTCTTCAATTAAACGGATGATTTGCGCGAGCGCGGTTTCGGACCCAACGCGCGTGGCGCGGAATTCAAATGAGCCGGTTTTATTAAGAGTCGCGCCAAAAACTTTATCCCCGGGATTTTTTTCTATTGGCAAACTTTCGCCGGTTAGCATTGATTCGTCAACAGAAGACGCGCCTTCTGTTAATTCTCCGTCAACCGGAATTTTTTCACCCGGCCGCACCACCACAATATCGCCGACCATTACAAGTTCTACCGGAATGTCTTGTGTTTTTCCGTTGCGAAGCACGCGCGCGGTTTTGGCCGCGAGACCCATTAATTTTTTTATGGCCTCTGAAGTCCGTCCTTTGGCGCGCGCCTCCAGCCATTTTCCCAGCACAACAAAAGTGATAAGAAAAGCCGCGGTTTCAAAATAAAGTTCGGGAATTTTTTCGCCCGGCGGCGCGATCAATGAAGTTTTTGTGACAACGTAATTTATAAACTGCGCTAAGCTGTAAAAATACGCCGTGGAAGTGCCGATGGCAATCAAACTGTCCATATTAAAAGAGCGCATTTTTAGGCCGGACCACAATCCTTTGTAAAAATTCCGCCCGATTACAAATTGCACGGGCGTAGAAAGCAGAAAAGAAAGCAGCCCCGCGTACGGAAGAAGCGTTGAGGCGCCCGGCAGCCACTTGAAAAAATCCAATAACATAAAATAAAGCATGGGCGCTGAAAGCAGAGCTCCCCAAGCGAATTTGTATTGAAAATTTTTAATTGCCGCCGCGCGCTTAGTTTCTTCCTCGCCGTTTTTCTGCGCTCCCATTATTTTTGCTTTATATCCGGCTCGTTCCACGGCTTTGATAAGTTCGTTTTCATTGGTTTTTGTTTCGTCGTACCGTACAGTGGCTTTTTCCGCGGCAAAATTTACTTGCGCGAAGGTAACGCCTGCGGACTTTTGCAAAGTTTTTTGGATTACCGCGGCGCAAGAAGCGCAGTCCATTCCATAAAGGGAGAGTGAGATTGATTTTCCTCCGCCAGCCGGCGGCGCGATTGGTGCGGTTTTTTGTTCCGCCATTTCGTGATTATGAGCAGGCATAATTAAAAATAGTTAATTAACAATTTCAAATATTCCAGAGACCATGCCCATCCAGCAAGAAAATCTGTACTTGCCGGGTGCGGGCGGGATGAATTCTTTTATGGAAGTTTGACCAGGTGTAAGGTCGATTTGTCCCTCAAAAAGTCCGCGAGCAATTATGGCGTTGGTGCATCCGGAAGTGCCCGTGTCTTTTATTTCCCAGCGCACCGGAATGCCGGCGCGGACTTTGATGTAATTGGGATCATAATCGCGTGCTGAAGCGTTCATTTTTACGACCTGCGCGCCATTTACGATTTGCGGCAGAGTTTTGTCGGATGTGGCGGATGTTGTCCATAGACTGGCCCAATTCGGCAGATTTAAAACCGTCATTTGCGCGTTGATGTTATAAAGCGCAAAAATTATCAAAATTATGCCCGCGATTTTTTGAAAGGCGGCGGAAAGATGCGGTTTGTTGAATAATTTTGCCGAAGCGACGCCAATTCCGAAAAGCATAGGCAGAGTTCCCAGGGCAAACATTCCCATTATCAAACTACCTTGGAGCGCGTTGCCGGAGAGGAGCGCCATCCCTTGCGCTGTGATGGTAAATCCGCAGGGCAGAAAAAATGTTCCCGCGCCCAAAAGAAATGGGAATTGTTTTCCATTAAATTTTTTCGGATCACTGACGCGGCGGGTAATAAATTTTGGCATGCTGATTTGGAATTTTTGAAAAGCTTTGACGCCCAGCATTTGCAGACCAAAAGACAGCATTATAATTCCAATAACAATTATGAGGAGCGATGAGAAACCGATTGAAAGCCGGATTTTCGCGCCCAGTGCGCCCAAAAGCGCGCCAAAAAATCCGTAAGATAAAATTCTTCCGATATTAAAAAGTATGTGGGGCTGAAGTTTTTTATAAAAGTTTTTTTCTTGATTGTAAATTACTGCCCATTCTTTGGACATGGAAAGAACGATACCGCCGACGAGCGCGGCGCAGGAAGACATTCCGGCCAAAATCCCAAAAATGAAAAAAGAGGGGAGTGAAGACGAGGCGGTGACATTTGCCAATCCGGCCAAGCCTTGCATTATGCCCAAAGAGCGGAAAATTAAATAGCCGATTGTGCCAAAAACAAGAATTATGAGCGGCATGGTGATGTCGTATTCTTTTTTAGTTTCTTTTTCCGGTTCATTGGAAAAAATATAACCATCGCCTTTGAAAAAATGGGAGAGGCGGTCGGGGCTTGGCGCCTGGCCTTCGCACATCACAACGGCTTGGCCTTTTCCCGTGGAAGCGTCGGCGGATTTTATCTCGTTCATTTCCAAAAGTTTTTTTTCTATTATTATTTCGCAGGACGCGCAGTGCATTCCTTTTACGTAATACGTGTGCTGTTTCATAGATTATTTATTCAATAATTTTGTCACCCGCAATATTTCTTGGGTCATTTCTTGTTTCCTTTTTTCATTTTTTGATTCCATGGCATTTTTAAAACAGCTGTTCAAGTGCCCCTCCATCAGCATTTGGTGGGCGGATTTCAAGAGTCCGATGACGGCCAAATTTTGCTGCATAATATCAATGCAATATTCTCCGTCCTCCGCCATTTTAATAATTTTTTCCAGATGGCTTTTTGCTTTCTTAAAATTGATGATTGTTTTCTTTTTTTGTTCGGTCATATAGTTCTACTTCCTCCCTCTTGGTACTCCAAGGGGGAGGTTAGGTGGGGGATTTAATTTTTAATTTGAAATACCTATGGGGTAGGTATAGAAACATTGTAATGCGCGGCTAAAAATATGTCAAAGCATTCAGGGGATTGTTGTCTTTGAGCAACAATCCCCCCCCTGAGCTTTGAGATAAACTATATTATTCCATGCTTTTCTTCATGGAAGTGTCTTCTTCTACCGCTTTCGTGTTCTCTTTGATATATTTTTCTCCAACTGCTTCCAGATCTTTTCCTTTCGATATCGCTTCATCATCTTTGTATTTCATTCCTATTGCTTGCATAACTAGGCCGCTGGATTGCATCATTTCCCCCATTTTTTGTATGCTCAATGACTGCGTTTTCATCATAGTAATAGAATCTTGCAATTTTTTAGCTTCGGAGCCGCTATCATTCATTCCCTTGCCAAGAACATATCCTGTGCCGCCGCCAATAATGAGAGTAATTAATATACTGATAAAAATTTTCATATTTTTTTCATGTTATTTATAATTTTTTTACTAATGCCGACCTTTTTTTATTTAGAATCCCGACGAGTCTCCCGCGTTCGTTTTTAATGTTGCTTTTTTCCCAAAGCGGTAAAACAATGCGGGCGTTAAGAACAGCGAGATAATTGTGGAAGATATGAGCCCGCCAAAAATTACGACCGCTAACGGATGAAGCATTTCTTTGCCCGGTTCGCCGCCTGAAATAATCAATGGAACAAGCGCAAGCGCTGTTACTAAAGACGTCATAAGAACCGGCGTTACGCGATCAAGTGTCGCCTCTACAATTGTTTCCGGGGTAAATGGTAATCCTTCTTTTTGAACAAGCGCTAAGCCGCGTCCGATTAACATAATTCCGTTTCTGGAGACAATGCCCGCAAGAGAAATAAATCCAACAAGATGCGCGAGGCTTACCGATCCGCCCGAGAGCCACACGCCAATCATCCCGCCGATTAAAACCGTTGGGATGTTGGTCATAACTAAAAGTGCGATAGGTACTGATTTAAAAGCTCCATAGAGAACAAAGAATATCATTATTATACCGGCAATAAACATTAATCCCAGCCGCTGCGAACTTTCTTTTTGGCTTTTGTAATTTCCTTCAAAAGAAAGAGTAACACCGACGGGAAGTTTTTGCGATTCAAGAGCTGATTTTGCCCCATCCACTGCTCCGACCACATCGGTTCCTTGATAATTTGCCGAAACCACAAGCACCCGTTTTCCTCCTTCGTGGTCTTGGCTGTTGCGTCCGCCTTCAATGCGAACATCAGCAACGCTCCCCAAAGATTCCGCTCCCATAAAAGGAAGCGCTAAGTCGCGCAAAGAGGCCATTGTTCCCTTTGATTCCGCGTCAAAACGCGCGACAACATCAACGGACGCCGGTCCGAGACGGACTTGCCCAAGTTTGTCGCCCATAAGACCCATTTCAAGATCATTGGCAACTTCTCCTGACGATAAGCCATATTCGGCCAAGCGATTTTGGTCAACATATATGCGAAATTCCGGGACAACCGTATTTTGCTGAATACGGGGGTTCTGAACTCCTTTTTGTTTTTTTAATTCAGTAAGAATTTGTTTGGCCGCGCGCTCCATGCTTGCAGGATCATCGCCAAACACTTTAACGACAATGGGAGATCGCACGCCCGAAATCAACATTTCAACTCTGTGGGTAATCGGCTGACCCAAACTGAAGTCCGCATTGCCAAACCGATCTAATACCGCCTGAATATTGTGGAAAATTAATTCTCGTTTATCCTCAAATTCCGGTTTAAGCGCGATCTGCATTTCGCTGGTGTTGGCGCTTCCTCCGTGAGGATCCGCGGGAGCGCGTCCGGCAATATTGCTCACCTGCCGCACGCCTTCTATGTTAAGTAATGCTTTTTCAAGTTTGCCCATGTATTTATTTGTAGTGGAAAGATCGGTTCCCGGCGGCAAGAAAACCATAGCCACCATAGATCCTTCATTAAATGGCGGGATTCCTTCTTTGCCCGCAAAAAAATACAGGCCGACGGTTAAGAGCAGAGCGGCAATAGTAACGCCGCCTATGATTTTTACATTGGAAATACACCAATGAATCCATGGTGTGATGCGTTTTTTTATTTTCTGCACAACTTTGGTTTCTTTTTCGTGCCCGGCCAACGATTTGTCATTAAGCAACAAAGCTGACAAAACAGGCGTTACCGTAAGCGACACGATCATTGAAGCGGCCAGAGAAACAAGATATGCCGACCCGAGAGCGATCAGGAGTTTTCCCTCAATGCCCGGCATAAAGAAGATGGGCAAAAATACTACGGCAACAAGAATGGTCGCGTAGACAATAGAATTACGGACTTCTTTTGACGCTATCAGTACAACATTTTCGCGCTGTTCATATTTCCCGCTCAATATCCATAAACGCAAACGATGAAAAATATTTTCCACATCAACAATCGCGTCGTCAACAAGTTCGCCCACGGCAACCGCAATGCCTCCAAGGGTCATTACATTCACCGACAATCCAAACAATTTAAACACGAGCGCCGTTGTGAGAATTGACAATGGTATGGCCGTTAAGGTAATCATGGTCGTTCTTATATTCATTAAGAAAATAATAAGAACAATGATTACGAGAATTATGCCATCTCTTAGAGCGTCTTTAACATTTCCCAAACCGGCCCGAATAAAATTTTCTTGTCTGAAAAGATCAGGATGCAAGACAACTCCATCAGGGATGCTGGATTTAAGAGATTTAAAAGTTTTGTCTATCGCGCCGGTTACATCAAGAGTTTGCGCGTCAGGTTGTCTCACAATTCTTAAAATGACTCCCGAGTCGCCGTTGATGGCACCGCTCCCGCGTACGGGGCTCGCACCCTCAACAACAGAAGCAATGTCGCCAAGACGGATGGGTCTGCCGTTCATTTTATTGCGTCCGATGGCGATATTTTGCAAGTCAGCGGCTTCGCTTGGCGCGACAATAATGCGGATGGGATATTCTTTTTTATCTTCGGTAATCACCCCTCCGCTTTTGTTGGTCAGAGCATTTTCCACGCTCATGCGGACATCGTCCATCATTATTTCATAACGGCGCATTTTTTCGGCGTTAAGATTTATTTGCCACTCGCGAACATCGCCGCCCATCACAAGAACATTAGCGACCCCCGGAGTTTTAAGCAGGAGGGGACGGATAGTCCAATCCGCCAAAGTTCTAAGATCCATCGGAGTTATTTTTGAATCAGAAGAAGTTATGCCAATCCACATAATTTCTCCCAAAAGAGATGTAGATGGCCCGAGTGTTGGTTTTACGCCTTGAGGCAAGACCGCTTGCGCCAAACGCTCTTGTACTATTTGTCTGTTTCGCAAAGTATCGCTTCCCCACGCAAACTCCATATTAATAGTAGCTTGCGCGAATGAAGCATTGCTCCTGACTCTCTCAACACCCGGAGCTCCGGCCACGGCCGATTCCAAGGGAGTAAGAATGAGACGTTCTACATCTTCAGCCGCCATACCCGGACTTTCCGCGAACACAGTAACTGTCGGTTTGTTGATATCGGGAAGAATATCCACTTTCATTGTGGCAATGCTCCATATGCCTGCCGCCGTCATCAATCCGGCCAAAACAAGCACCGCTGTTTTATTTCCAAGAGACCAAGAAATTATTTTATTAAACATATTTCTTATTACATTTCCATTCCTCCCATGGAATCGCCCTTGCCCGACTTAGCAGAGCCACCAGCTTCGTTTTCTTCTTTTACAATCTCGTCCAAAAGCATATTTTCGCGAATGTCCGGCGCGGGGCTTATGATGTAGCGATCTCCATTTTTAATTCCTTCATACACTTCAACTGATGTGCCTGCCGCCGTTCCGAGCGTGCGTCCAATAGTAATTTTTTTCGCGAATATTCGTCCCGCTTCCGACACCCCCCATACATACGAAATTCCATCCTCACTCCACCACACGGAAGAAAGTTTAATAATCTGAGTATTTAAATTTTCGGGGACAATAACGCGCACCGATGATCCGGCCGGCCAAAGAACGCGATCAATAAAAACGGCATCAGCCATATAAGAGCCCATTTCATCAAGCGAGGCGCCAATGCCTGTTATTTTTATTTTGCGCGCATCTGTGGGGAATCCGGGCCGCACCACGGAAAATATTTCTCCAATTGACGGTTTGCGAATATTGTTTGGGATGCTGATGCGGACAACGAGGTCGCTTTTGGCTTGGCCGGCAATAACCGCGATGGACATTCCCGGATCAACCAAATCGCCGGCTTTTTTGTAAATTGCCGACACAACGCCCGCGCGCGGAGCAACAATATATAATCCATTGGTAATTTCATTCGCTATTGTTTTATATGACGCTTCCATCGCTTTAACTTCCGCGTGAGCCATAGCTCTGTCTTTTTCAACCATAGCGCCATTTTCGCTTATCATTATTTTATATTCGGCTTCTTTATCGGATAATTCCGCTTGCGCTTCCCTGTAATCGGCGAGCATTTCCAAAAATTCTTTCTGATCTTCATTAACAGCCATTTTGAACTCATTCATAGGCATCTCGCCATCATTCATATCTAAAGAATTATTTGCGAGTTGTACCAAAAGCGCGAAATATTTTTGAGCGTTTTCTACGGGGAGCTCGTCAGAACTTTTTAATTTTTCAACTAGCGCGACAAATGCCAGCTCATAGCCGTTTCGAACGCTTTGGTTTAAAGCGCCAAACTCCTTATAATATAAAACATTGGAGCCGGAGCGAAAATACCGCCAATCCACGATATTACTTAATATGGCAATATGCCTTGTGAGCGCCCGCTCAACAAAAGAACGGACAGCAATTTGTTTAGCCTCCGCATTTTTACGCATATTTTCAAGGGCGGTAAAAGAAAGATCCGTGTTTAAGATTACTTTACCGCCAAGGGAATCCTTTAACGCGCTAAGGCGTAATTGTTCTTTTATTGCAAACTCATCAGCCAAGGCCGCCTGCGCCGTAGCTCGAGCTAAGGCTTCGGATTTTTCGGCAAGCATTATAATCAGCTCGGGAGTTGCCGGCGGAGCGGAGATCTCTCCCAATATTTTCCCTTGCGGAACATAATCGCCTATGCGAACCCGCCAATTTTTTATTACGCCTTCCCGTTGCGGCTGTATTTGCGATATTGTAGAAGAAATAATTTCTCCGGGCCATGAGTTATTTGACGCGGAATTTCCGGCAGCAGCGAGATCGTCTATCCCCGCAACGGCCACAACCGAAGAAATGTCCATAAAATTAGTACGCCCGGCAGATGGTTCGGCCATCGCTTCTGTTTTGTTTGCGATGGAGAAAATTAAGATCCCCGCCGCAATAAACATTAAGGTTGAAACGGCCATTATCGCAAGATGGAGCGGACGCCGCAGTTTGATATTTTGGATAATATTTTTTAGCTTTTCTTTTATTTTGTTGAACATATTATTAAATAATTTTTAATTTAAATTTTATATTTACTACTACCTGGGGGGTAGGTATGGAAACAGTGTAATATATTGGCAAAAATCTGTCAAATCGTCAACCATTTTCTAAGAAAATCTTTCAAGAAAAAACTTATTAGTCAGAAACGAAAGAAATAAAAATCCCGTCAAAAGAGGGATTTTTGTTTTATCTTCCCTCTTGTAATCCCCAGTAGTAGAACGCAAGAGCGTTCACTACGGGGCAGGCAAGGGGGGAATTAGAGGGGGGATTTCTCGTTCATTTTTTATCCCCCACCTAACCTCCCCCTTGGAGTACCAAGAGGGAGGAAAGGGACGAAATTTTTAGCTAATTTTAGCTAAAAATAGTCATTAAGCCCTTGACAAAATCATTAAAATGTGCTATGATACCCGCAAGTTAAAAATGAGAATCCTTGACAACCAACCGCCCAAAAGGGCAAACGGGAGAATGAAGATGAACAAAATTCTGGCGATTCTGGCTCTCTGTGGTTTCGCGACCGTCGGCTGTGAGCCGGCGCCCGATCTGTTGCCGTCCAATGACAACGCTCCGCCCGCCGTCAATCAACCCGCGCCTGAACTGCCCACACCGCCAGCCGGGCCGGTTCGATCCGCGTTCAAAGGTTGCAAGGTTGACAAAACCTTGGATCTTGGCGAGGGCCACATCGGGACCGTGGCGGCGAATGATGTAGGCTTCATCGTGAACTGGCAGGACCAATCGGCCGCCAAATCAGCGGCACCATATGCCCTGCAAACGTTCAATTACAACGGCCAGTCGATGAGCGACAAGTTGCGTATCGGCTACACAAGAATCACGACCGGAAAAAATGACTACCTCGCAGTCTATTCCACCGTGCTCGATCCCAAGGTCAGCAACTGGATCACGCAGAGGATTGGCCAATCCGGAGAGGTGTCGTCGCCAAACTGGTTTCCGGTGGAACCAATAGCATCTGCCGAGGACGACAACTATCGCCTCGTTATGCTCAAGACGGAAAGTGTCACGAACGGATGTCTGAAACAGTTCGTGACAGGACTCTTTAACCAAAACAACCATTTCGTCCAGCAAAACGAATACATCTTGGATACCATCGCCTGCTTTCAGGCAACCGGAGACGTCTGGATCCAAGACGTTTACAAGCTCGACGACGTGGTTTTGATCGGAGTGAAACAAAGCAACGTCTGGTCTATCAAGTACCACCTGGTAGCCCTGGGAAAAAACCATGGATACGCGTGGTATGACCTGGCGAAGACGACAGATAAGTATATCATCTCTTCGTTCGCCCTGAACGGAGAGATTGGTATCGTCTGGAGTGATGCCGGCCAGAATAAGTTCCTGTCAACCATGGGGCTGAATTATGGCCCGGGCGTCTTCAAGACTACCTACAAACTGCCGGAGTATTTTACTTTCAACTACTACGACGGCGAAATGCTCATCGGGCTTCTCTATGACGATGTTGTGGAGAAGTATTACTTAGCGAGAGTGTCGTCGACCGGCAATCTCGTGGACAAGGTAGAATTGCCGGCCAACTACGTGCCGGAGTTCAGTATCGCCGGCAAAAACGGCCGATACGTGGTGGTGTCGGCTACTACCGGGATGGTTTCCACCTTCAAGACACCGAAGGTGACGGTGAATATTGTCACCTGCAACTAACCCCCCGCTCTTTCCCACCCGCGCCGATTCAGGCGCAAGATAATCAATTCGGCCTCGGATGCACACGCATTTCGGGGCCTTTTTTTATTCTGAAAATTTATAATCCCCCCAACGCCTGGATTCCCGCCTTCCCACTTCGCTCAAAGAGCTTCGCGGGACAGGTCGCGGGAATGACAGCGGAAGAGGATTTTGAGAAATAAAAAAGCATCGCGAAAGGCGATACTTTTTTATTAACCCTGTTAAACTGCCTTCGGCCTAATTTCGTAGAACGAAATTGTTTAACAGGGTGAATTGACATTCTATATAGTAACAGGAAATCGTATTTGTTTGGCTCCCCGACGAATCGGGAAGACCGACCTAGAGTGATTCTTTATTGAAAAAGAATATTACTCCTGAAAGGAGGTGATCCATCCACAGCTTCCGCTACGGATGCCTTGTTCATGTTTTCCCCCAAATTACTTTGGGCACGGACTATATCTTCATCCCGGCAGCAAATGCCGGGAGCCAACGTGTAGTCTCTACGGGGCTTATTATATTTTATACATCATCAAAGGAAGCATAAACGGCAGAACTGACGCTCTGAAACGTTCTTGCGAATCCTTTTTGATATAAATGCGCCAACCGGACTTGTCATAATGCAATGAGGTTTGATGAATGCCATAAACCACACGGCGAGACCAATCGGCCGAAGAAGTGAAGTGATTTCTTTGGGCACGATTTTTTGACGATGCCGGTAAAAAATTTTACCGATTTCTGTCAATTCCGGATGACTGATAGTTCTGAACCGCCATGACTTATTTATTGATTTATAAGCCGGCGATGACAGAACAAGTGGCTTTAATACTTCATATTTCCAAAATACGTATTCTTTTTGCGCGGCGCAGTGGTCAATTTGGAGACGCAGATTGTTTTTGGAGACCGTTTCTACAAGAGAACCGTCTCCCAACAGCGTTCCAATTATGACCGCGCGCTGTAAATCCGTGAGATGCACGGATTGGCGCATAAGGCGATACTTTTTTCGGTTTGCCATACTGCCACTTAAAAGCTTCCCTCGGTATTACCCTCTCCAAAATTGGAGGTGGGGCTTCACCGATACAGTTAGATTTCTCATCCCCGATTGCTCGAGGAGGTCGCAACTTGCGCAGCTTGCGCGCACGACTTAGTCCCTATTATCGGCTCTACCTTGGGCCCTTGCGGGACTTCAGGTATTTCCGACTCTCTTGACTTGACGGGCGGTGAGTACAAGACCTGAGAACGTATTCAACGCGCCGAGGCTGATGCGCGTTTACTAGCGATTCCGGCTTCATGAGGTCGAGTTGCAGACCTCAATCCGAACTGGGACCGGTTTTGATGGGATTAGCTCCGCCTTGCGGCTTGGCAACCCATTGTACCGGCCATTGTAGCATGTGTGTAGCCCAGGATGTAAGGGCCATGCTGATTTGACGTCATCCCCGCCTTCCTCCCCGTATCCCGGGGCAGTCTCTCGTGAATATTCAACACGAGATAGGGGTTGCGCTCGTTACCCCAATTAAGGGAACAGCTCCACTATTTATTTATAGTCAGACTATACCTTCACCCATTCCGTAAAGAATGGGGCTGGCGTTTTATGGAAGTTTTTTTATCCCGATTATCGGGTACCTTCCATCTTGCCCCAATGAGGGGCTCAGTCGTTACAGGGTTGAAGTTTATATTGCATTGATGGAATGATATACGGCTTTATGATAGAAAAAAACTTTTTGCTATCTTTTGTGCCAATTATCATTTTTCCTTGTTTTTTGAAGGAAGGTTTAATGTCAAAATCTTTTATAAAAAGATTTTTAATTTTTTCTCTATCCTCTTCGCTGAAACTTTCAGTAGAGAGGATTGCTCTTTTTCCTTCATTCAAGGATCCATCGTCCATATACCATACCGCTAATGAAAGCGGAGAAAGTTTTTCTAAGGGAAACATTTTTTTATTTTCCGTATAAAATTTCTCTCTCCAGCTTCTAAAATATTGCCTCGTCCAGAAACGATATGAATAAAACGTTTTGTTATATCTTTTATCGTATCTTGATACCGGTTTTACGGGCGGACCGTAAGATATACTTTTTAATTGATTGTATTTCCAATTAATATATTCGGTTTGCTCCGCACTCTGTTCGATTTGTATTTTACCTAATTTGGTAATATACGCATCGCCAAGTACGCAGCCGACCAAAATGTCCGCTTGTTCATCGGTAACTTCAAGGCGCAAATTTTTTCTAGCCGTGAGTATTTGCATATAAAATCAACTTCCCTCGGTATTATATCATAATTTTCATGATACTCCACCGATATGAGCCAG
>CAZFZQ010000017.1:0-15916 GCA_964522845.1 uncultured Gammaproteobacteria bacterium
GCGCCAAAGCCGGCTTTAATAAATTGGAAGCGTCAATCGCGCCTTCTGACGCGCCCGCGCCGACCAGCGTGTGCAATTCATCAATGAATAAAATTATTTTTCCGGCGGATTCTTCAATTTCTTTTATCACGGCTTTCAAACGGTCTTCAAATTCGCCGCGGAATTTTGTTCCGGCGATAAGCGATCCCAAATCAAGCGAAATAATTTCTTTGTTTTTTAGCGATTCCGGCACGTCGCCGGAAACTATTCTTTGCGCCAGCCCCTCGGCAATAGCGGTTTTGCCCGTGCCAGCCTCGCCGATTAGGACGGGATTATTTTTTGTGCGGCGGGAGAGCACTTCCATCACGCGGCGGATTTCTTCATCACGGCCGATGACAGGGTCAAGTTTTTCTTTTTTCGCCAAGTCAGTCAGGTTGCGCGAGTAGCGTTCCAGCGCCTGATATTTTGCTTCCGGTTCGGGCGAGTCAACTTTTTGGTTTCCGCGGATATCAACTAAAACTTTGAGCACGGCTTCGTAGGTCGCGCCCTTTTTTTGCAAAAGTTCCGCAATGTTAGAGGGGGTGGAAACAAGCGCCAAAAGCAAATGCTCGGTGGAAATATAATCGTCGTGCAAATTGGCCGCCTCTTTTTCCGATTGGTGAAGCACGTGTGCCATGGGAGGGGAGACGCGGAGATCCATGGTGCTTCCTTGCGCGGAGTTGGCGGGCAGAGCCAGCAAAATTTCCGCTAATTTATTTTTCAAAAAATCAACGCTGATTTCCAGCTTGTTTAAAATTGTGGGCACGAGGCCGTTGGGTTGTTTTAACAGGGCGGAAAAAAGATGCGCCGGTTCCAAAGATAAATGGTTATTGTCAAAAACCATATTTTGCGCTTCATGCAACGCCTCTTGCGATTTGGTGGTAAATTTCTGCATCATATCCCTCTGTCATTCCCGACGCCGTAGCGATAGCGTAGGCAATATTCGGGAATCCAGTTTTTTAATTTTAATCTATTTTAGCACTCAAAATAGGGGAGTGCTAACTATCATAAGTTTGCCATAGATATTTACAGGTGTCAAGAGAATAAAAAAAGCGCTCTTTGGGGGAGAGCGCGGAGCGGCGTTTTATTTGCCGTTTAGGGTGGAAAGGGCTTTGGAGATCCATCTTGGCGCAATTTGCGGAACAGCGTGTTCTTCCAGGTGTTGAATTATCTGTGCGAATTTTTCTTTGGCAACATCTGCGCCATTTGCAAAATCATCAATGGAAAACCATATTCCTGCGATTGTGCAAAAATTCGCATTCCGTAATTCAACAAGCGCAACTGTTTTAGGATCGCCAAAAACAATTCCACCTCGGTCGTTCTTCGTTACCCATGGATGGGCGAGAAAAATAGTCCGTTCCGGACAGAAAGCTATATGTGCTATTACTGCATCACTTCCGTCGGTAAGCTTATATTGAAGTAATGGCTGAAGCGCTTTGTGCAACTCCGCACACCATCTGAAAGAAATGTTCGAAGGAACATTTGCTCCGGAATTCTTCGGAAGCGGAATCCTGAGTTCTGCCATGGTTTTCTCCTTTTCTTAGAAAACTCTATCAAATATCAGAGGTTCTGTCAACCCTCATTTGACACGGTGCGGATTTTATGATAAAAATAAGCGGATTGTACTTTGACAATAACCTCCACAATGGGAGTGCAAAATGGCTGAGTGGGACACAGACGTAAAAGACCGGAATATTGGTACATTTTTTAAGGGGTTAAAGACCCTTTGGCAAATGACCGGAGAACATAAGAAAAATATCCTTTTGATTTTTTTCCTGACAATAGTTTTGAACAGCTTTGGAATTTCTACTAATTATGTCATGAAGCTGATTTTTGACGGGTTGGCAAAGGGCTCTGCTATTAGTAATTTACTTGTGCTGATTTTTGTCTATTTTGTCATAAAAATTGTTTGGGCGCGTCTTGATCACTATGTTAAAGAACCGCTTTTTCTCAAGATTATTATTAAGCTTGAAAATGAGTGGCCGAAAAAAGTTCAAGAAAAAATGCTCGCGCTTTCATTGCAATACCATGAACGCGAAAACACGGGTGAAAAAATTGAAAAAATCCGCACGGGTTGCGAGCGGCTGGTGGATGTGACGGGGCTTGTTTTTTGGAGCATTTTGCCGGAATTGGTTTTTATGATAGCGAACATCGTGGTTGTTACGGCAATAAATTGGAAACTGGGACTCTTTTTTATGGCGCCGGTTATTCCGGTAATGCTAATTCAGAGAAAAATTCAGCTGAAATACACCCCTGTTTGGCAAGAATATAACAAAAAGAGAGAGTTCGCGAACGGACTTTTCTGTCAATCTATTATTAATAGATGTACTGTTCAGGGTTTTGTGCAAGAAGAAAGAGAAAAAGAAAGATTTTCCGTAGTGCATAACGAAATGGAAAAACTAGATATCAAAGCAAGCATGGCTATGCAAAGATTATTATTTTGGACAGCGGTGATTTTGAATTTGTTTATCATGGCAACAATTCTTCTTGGATGTTATTTTGTCAAAAGAGGCACGGCTACGGTTGGTACGGTTGTCTATATTGCTATGACCGGCGGATATATGCGCCAAAACATCCGCAACATCATGAACAACTATTCCCGGGTCGTGCGCCATATGATTTCTGTTTTTAGAATGAAAGAAGTTTTAGACACAGAAATTGATATCAAAGACGCGCCCGACGCCATTGTGCCGGAAAACTTCAAATGCCGTATTGCGCTAAATCATATTTCTTTCACCTATCCGGGAAAAGAAACGCCGGTTTTGAATAATGTAAGCATTCGGATCAATCCCGGCGAATTTGTGGGCGTCGCGGGCATCTCGGGCGCCGGCAAAACAACGCTGATCCGCCTGCTGAATAGGATGTACGAAGCAGATACCGGCGCGATTATGCTTGACAACTACAATATCCGTCGGTTAAAGCTCTATTGGTATCGTAGGCTTTTTGCCCCGGTTGAGCAGGATGTGGATATCTTTGATGATACGATTTTGGCCAATATTTCTTACGCCCGACCAAACATCACAGAAGAAGAAGCGCTGGATGCAATCCGCGCCGCTCACCTGGATGTAGTCCTGGAAGATAGGCGCCGTTTTCCTTTGGGAATCTTAACCGAAGTCGGTGAGCGGGGAGTCAAGCTCTCCGGTGGCGAACGGCAAAGAATCGGCATTGCTCGCGCCTACACCGCGCTAAAGCAAGGCGCAAAAATCTTGATTCTTGATGAAGCAACTTCCAATTTGGACAGCGAAGCGGAAAAAGCGATTCAAGAAATGATCGGAACATTGAGAAAAAAACTTCAAATATCCGTCATTGCCATCGCGCACCGCCTTTCCACTATTCATAAAGCGGATAGAATCTATGTGTTGGAAGACGGCAGAGTGATTGAAGAGGGCTCCCACAGTGAGCTGGTTACTCTGGGAGGCCGTTACCATCACTTGGTAAAATTGCAAAAACTTGCTAATGATTAAAATTATACCCTCGAGAAATCGAGGGATTTTTATTATGCCGACAAAAACTTATTTCCACAAAAACTCAGCGGCCGCTGAGTTTTTGTGGAAGAGCTTTAATCCAAAATTATTAAAACAAAAATCACCCCGCGCAAAGCTTAGGGTGATTTTGATTTGAGTGATTATTTTTCGGCGAGGACGACGGGCACGGCAGGCCCCACGTCGCCGAGGCTTTGCGGGGCAGGTAAGATTTCCATCTTCAGCGTGCGGAGGCCGAATTGAATTGCTTCTTCACGCGTTTCCATCCAGATGTCCGCGCGGTTGGTATAACGGGCATTCATTCTGTCCGTCACCTCATATATTTTATTGCCGGAATAGTCCGGAAATTTGACCTTGGTGCCGAATTTCAAAAAGTTGGCCGCTATAATGCCGTCGCGCACATGAGTGCCGTTGGCCGTAATAAAAGGCGTGCTGTCAGTTTGATCAGGCGTGGATGAATAAGCCGTTACCGTGACGTAAATCACGCGGCCGGTTGTGGCGGGTTTGGTTGCAACTACGAGTTTAGTAGCCGGAACCGGCGTTTGGGCATGCAGCTCGGTTTGCAGAGGCCCGGCCACATCCGCCGATTGTATGGTCATGGCGTTTAATTGCGGCAAAATCAGGGAATTGAAAATCAAAAGCATGCCGGTAAAGCTGCGAAAGGTGATTGAAGCTGATTTATGTAATTTCTTCATAAAATTATGGGAAATTAAAAGGACCGTTCTACCAGTCCATTGCGGGTAGTATAGCATACTTTAGGGTTTTTGTCAAGGGTAAAATAGGGTTATTTGTCTAAAATTAGCTATATTTAGATCTACGAATAGTGCTCTTTGGGCGGTCGGGGAGTAAAAACCAGCTATTCCGAAATTTCCGGTTTTGTGGTATAATTTCCCCATATGAAGGTGAATATACTGGGGGTGGAAATTGATGATTTGGGTGCGGAAGAGGTAATCGCTTTGGCTTTGGATAATTTACAGGCGGGCAAAAAGACATTTATTGCCACACCTAACCCGGAAATATTGGTCTTGGCGGAAAAAGATAGGGTGTTTCGAGAGATTTTGGGCCGTGCAGATATAAAAATTCCCGATGGCGCGGGTTTGAAATTAGGCGCGAAAATTTTGGGACAGGAGTTAAAAAACAGGGTGACGGGCACGGATTTGATGGAAAAATTATGTGTCGTCTCCGCGGAGCGCGGATACAAAGTTTATTTGCTTGGCGCGCAAAACGGAGTGGCCAGAGAGGCGGCGGGAGCATTGAATAAAAAATGTGTTCAATTAAAAATTGTAGGTGCGGAGCATGGAGGGACAATGGACGAATGGGATAATCGAGTAATTATAGAACACATTAATGCCGTAGCGCCGGATATGTTGTTTGTGGCCTTGGGGCATGGCAAGCAAGAGAGGTGGATTGTAGAAAATTTTGAAAAATTGCTCTCCGTAAAATTGGCTATGGGTGTGGGAGGGGCGTTTGATTTTTTTGCCGGCCGGGTAAAAAGAGCGCCGCGATGGATGAGGGCTCTTGGATTGGAGTGGTTATGGCGATTGATTCGAGAACCAAAAAGATATAAAAGAATTTTAACAGCGGTAATAATTTTTCCTTGGTACTGTTTAATATATGGCAGAAAAAAATAAATCTAAACGAGTGAGAGTGCGTTTTGCTCCGTCACCTACGGGCTTTTTACATATTGGCGGACTGCGCACCGCGTTATACAACTATCTTTTTGCCAAAAGAAATAAAGGCGATTTTATTTTGCGCATTGAAGATACTGATCGTGAACGGCTGGTTCTTGGCGGCGTGGAAAATATTATCAATACTTTGAAAAGATGCGGATTGGAGTATGACGAAGGCCCGGAAAAGGGCGGCAAACACGGCCCATACATTCAATCTGAACGTCTGCCGATTTACAAAAAATACGTGGAGGAACTTTTGGAAAAAGGCGCGGCTTATTATTGTTTTTGCACGGCCGAGGAATTGGCGCGCGAACGCGAAGAACAAAAGCAATCTGAATTGCCTACAAAATACAGCGGTAAATGCGCGGGGTTGATAAAAAGCGAAGTGGCGCGAAGGCTCTTGGAAAAAATGCCCCGCGTGGTTCGCCTCAAAGTGCCGGAGAAGGGGACAACGGTTTTTAACGATCTGGTTTATGGAAAGATTGAAGTGGAAAATAAAAATATTGACCATCAGGTGCTTTTGAAATCCGACGGATATCCAACATATCATTTGGCGAATATTGTTGATGATCATCTGATGCAAATTTCGCATGTGATAAGAGGGGAGGAGTGGCTGCCGTCCACGCCAAAGCATGTTTTGTTATATCAAGCGTTCGGCTGGGAGAGTCCGCAATTTGCGCATTTGCCCCTGCTTTTAAATCCTGACCGGTCAAAACTTTCCAAACGGCAAGGCGACGTGGCGGTAGAAGATTTTTTGGCCAAAGGATATTTGCCCGAGGCGATTATAAATTTTGTGGCACTCCTGGGCTGGAATCCGAAAGGGGACCAAGAAATTTATGAACTTGATGATTTGATAAAATATTTTGATTTGACAGGCATCAACAAAAGCGGCGCGATTTTGAATCAGGAAAAATTATATTGGATAAACGGCGAATATATCAGGCAAAAATCTTTGCGCGAATTGACCGACCTTTGTTTGACATATTTTGTGGAAGCTAACTTGGTGAAAGAAGAATTTGGTAAATTTTTGATTATCGCGACCGGCGAAATAGTGGAAAGATCGTATTTGGAGGCCGCGGTGGCGCTGGAACGGGAGCGTTTAAAACGGCTGGATGAAATTCCGCAACTAGCCGCCTTTTTATTTGTGGAAACTTTGGATTATCCGGCAGGGGATTTAGTTTGGAAGAAATCCAATGCGGAAGCAGCAAAAAATAATTTGGCATTTTTGTTGGAACATCTTATGGCACTGGACAAAAAATATTTTTTCAAAGACAAACTGGAAAAAAATATCAAGAAGTGGCTGGAAGAGAAGGGGCTTGCGACCGGCGATGTGCTTTGGCCCATGCGCGTGGCTTTGTCCGGACTTCGCGCCTCGCCCTCGCCATTTGATATTGCCGAAGTTTTGGGAAAAGAAAAAACAATAAAGAGAATAACGGATGCAATAAAGAAATTATGAAAAAAATGCATTGTTACATTGTTACATTGTTAATAATGGCATTGATGATGCCAAATTTTGCGTTTGCCGCCAACGCTGATATTTTGATTATAACTGACAGTGTCGCGGATAAAAAAGACCAGCTGAAAGAATTGCAGGATAATTTGAATTTATATAAACAAAAAATAACCGAAGCGCGAAAAAAAGGAGTGAGTTTGAAAAATGAAATTGAACTTTTGAATAATAATATTAAAAAAACTGAGCTGGAAATTCAGGAAGCGGAGCTGAATATCAGCCAGATGGAATCGGACATTACATCCCTAAACGGCGATATTGCGGATGCGAAACAAAAAATCGCCTTGCAAAAGGATTTGGTGGCATACTATTTAAGAGAAATGCAGCGAATGGGTGGAAAAACGCCTTTGGAAATTATTTTACTTCATCCGTCGTTTTCAAAATTTTTTGATGAAATGAATAATTTGGAAATTTTGCAAAATAATCTTGGCGATTCCATTGCGAAGCTGAAAGACATGCAAAATAATTTGGAAAAAACGCAAGGAACGCTGAAGGATAAAAAAGAAGCCACGGTAAGGCTGAAAAATAATTTGGAAATAAAGAAAGCGAAGCTGGGAGCGCAAAAAACGGCCAAAACATTTTTGATTGGCGAAACATTCGCTTCAGAATCAAAGTTTCAGGCCTTGCTTTTGGACGCGCAAAAAGAAACCGCGCAATTGGACGCGGATATCAGCCGGCTGGAGAATGAGGCAAGGAATAAGTTGAAACAAAGCGACTTATTTCCTTACGAGGGCAATATTGTTTTTACGTGGCCCGTTCCAAAAAATGAGATTACGGCATATTTTCATGATCCGGATTATCCCTTTCGCTACGTTTCCGAGCACGGGGGCATTGATATAAGAGCCGGGCAGGGGACGCCCATTGCCGCGCCCGCGCCCGGATATGTTTTGAAGGTGCGCGACAGCCAAACGTGGCGCGATTATAGCTATGTGGTTATCGCTCATGCCGGTGGTGTTTCCACGGTTTATCTTCATTTATCCCGCGTTAATGTAAAGCCCGATACATATGTGAGCCGGGGCCAGATAATCGGCTTTTCCGGCGGTACGCCGCGTACGCGAGGTGCGGGCCTGTTCACGACCGGAGCGCATTTGCATTTTGAGGTCCGTGCTAATGGCATTCCGGTTGACCCGCTGAACTATTTAGTGGATTTGTAATCCACACATAGCGTCGGACAATATACCTTTTACGACGCCACAGAATTGGGAATATTAAACCGGCCATATGCGAGGCCGGCTTTTCTTTATTTAATATACACTCTATCCCCGAACCTTAGGTCTATATACTCTAAGGGCCTGCTGATGTCTTTTATGGTGTCATTAATGGTCACATAAAACTTATAAAACTGTTTTAGCCCATCATCAGTATTGTTTAAATATATTTTCCAATTATTATTTGTATAAATTACAATTTTTGGATTTAGTTGATTTTTATATAGCGCCACCAGCTTTATTTTAACCTCCATACGCGATTGGACGTTTTCTATAAACTGATTAATGATATTTAAGTCTTTGATAGCCGGATAGATTGTCCCGATACCCAATTTTCCACTTGCGTAGTAAGCGTCGCAAAATATAGGATAGGCGGGAAGCTCTTTTGTCTTGGCATCGGCTAAAACTTTTTCAACATCAACGGATCCGGTGGCGGTGCTGGTAGCGGTTTCAGGGCTTTTTGCATCAGCCCCTTTATACCAGCCGGTCGTCCCCTCTTTCACTCGGACAATGGTGCCATCGTCCGCCACGATAAATATTTTGTCATTATTATATATTGCCAGTTTTTCTTCCTTTTCTTTTAGGGTAATAATTATTTTATGGGGATAATATTTTTTGACATCAATATTCTGGAATATAAATTTGTCTGAGAGATGTTTTTCAAAACCATTTTTATCAAATAAAAAGACATTGGATGATTTGAAGAACGCAAACTTTGATTCTTTGAAAAAGTCATTCAGCGCGTCAGAAATTTCTTGATTTTTGTATTTTTTGAGGCCGTTTATTTCCCAGTCTGTGATTTGAAAGATGGAAGAAGCGAATAAGAAATAAATCCACGCGAAAAGCGCCAGACCCAAAAGAATCAAGCTATAATAAAAACCAACCGGCTTGGCGGCGGCGGGGCGATTTTTAAAATAGGGGTTGGAATAACCACCGCGCGCGGCGCCAAATGCGCGAGACGGTTTGCGGCCGTAGTACATAAAAATCACCTTGTCATCCCCGACAAGCCTCGCATCGGGGCGGCTATTCGGGGATCCAGATATTTAAGCCTGGATTCCCGCCCGCTTCGCCAAAGCTTCAGCGAGGCGAGCCTTCGCGGGAATGACAGAAAAAGTTATTTTATAATGCGTTTTACGAGAGGGTTGATGCGGGTCGTAATTTCGTAATTAATAGTGCCGATTTTTTTGGCGAGCTCTTCGGCTGTGATTTCTTCTGTCCCGGATTGACCTAAAAGGACAACGCAGTTAAAGAGTTTGGCGTCAGGGATGTCCGTGATGTCTATAATCGTCATATTCATGCAAATACGGCCCAAAATACGGGCCCTTTTGGCATTTACCAATACTTCGCCGATGCCGGACAAGCCACGATCATATCCGTCATAATAGCCCACCGGTAAGATGGCGATGCGCGAGTCGCGTTTAACTTTTTCCGTTAGTCCATAGCTTACAGATGCGCCGGCGGGTATTTTTTTAATTTGGACGATTTGCGTATGCCAGGTAATGGCGGGTTTTAGTGTCAAATTAATATTTTTTTGTTTGGCCACGAGCTTGGTTTCGTTGGAAGACCACATTCCGTATAAAGATATGCCGGCGCGCACCATGTTGAATTGCGTTTCCGGATAGTTGATAAAGGCGGCGGAGCAGGCGGAATGTTTTATAACGCCGTCGCTCCATTTCTTGCGTCCTCCTCCCCTTAAGGTAAGGGGAGGTTGGGAGGGGTTATACTTGAAATTTTCATCCAGCATTTTTATATTCTCATCAAAACGTTTTAATTGTTCCATAGCGTAAGACGGATCGGTCGTATCTTCTATGTTTGCAAAATGTGTATAAATGCCTTCGATGAAAATATTCGGATTTTTCACGGCTTTGGCCACAAAATCAAGCAGTTCTTTGCCCTCTATCCCCTGCCGTGAAGTTCCGGTTTCTATTTTGATGTGGATTTTTGCCTTCCCCTCCCTTTTTCCTCCTGTCATTCCCGCGGAGGCTCGCCTCGCTGAAGCTTTGGCGAAGCGGGCGGGAATCTCTTTTTCCAAATAATCTAATAATTCCGTGTTATAAGCAACAAAAGAAATATTATTTTCCACTGCCTCGTTTATTTTATCAAAAGGCACATAACCCAAAATTAAAATCGGCTGTTTTGTACCCTGCCCCCTCAAAGCGAGCGCCTCATCAACATTATCCACGCCAAACCAGTCAACCTGTTTTGATTGAACACATATTTTATTCATCTCTTCCAATCCGTGGCCATAGGCGTTGGATTTCACCACCGCCATAAAAAGCGTCTTCCCCTCCCCCGTGTCATTCCCGCGGAGGCTCGCCTCGCTGAAGCTTTGGCGAAGCGGGCGGGAATCCAGTAGCCCCTTCAATGACTTTATATTGTGTAAAATATTTTCTTTGGAAACTTCCACCCAAACTTTTTCCGATTTTTGCGCGTTTTTCATATGCAATTATTTTAACACTTTTGAAAGGAAATTGGAAGAATCCTATATATTTGAGATAATGTAAAAGGAGGGGTATGTGATGACGCATGATGTTTCCAAATTTCAAATTGGCGAGATAATTCACGGCCGCGGGATTAGCATAAGGATTGTATATACGCGCAAAATAGATGGATTGATTGTGGCAGAAAAACTTTCTTCTGCGTTGCCTTTGTATAACCAGCGCATCAATTTCGCGCCGCAAACATATTTCTCCAACAGCTGGATCAGTTTGCCGCCCCAACCTCAATTTGTTCTTTGTCTCCGTGCTGACGGCATAAAAGTTTTGGGATAAGTCCCCCCGTTAGAAGTAGTCCTGCCTGGCGGGTTTGACATTTTAGCGGTCGCATTGTAATATAATAAGAGTCCATTACGCGGAGGTGGCAAGATGGCCGGGAAAAAAGCCAAAACTCCAGCAAAGATTCATACGCTTTTTCTTTATACCGGGTATGCTGAAGACGGATCAAATGCATGCCTTGTGGCATATAATAAAAAAGGATTTGATAGTGTTGCGGATGCTCTAAAAGATTTTGCGTGTAAGATTATTGAGCACAACATGGTTGACTTGGAAGAGGAATCAGAAAGAAAAACGTGTAGTCACAAATTCGGCCTGAAGGATCAATTTTGTCCGAAATGCGGCGCTCCGAGAAAAAAGGATTCGGCAGAATTGCCGGAACAGGCGGTTGTGGAATCCTGGATGAACCATTTTATTCATGGCGGTGGTGACGGAAGCGGTTATTTGTGGAACCATCTCTACAGGAGCGGATGGACTTGCGGTTCCCAGGCGGTTTCCAAGAAGTCCTTGTCTTCCGGTGTTGTTCTTGTCCGTGATAATGCTGAACAGCTTCTATACATAGTTCATACCCATACTGGAAATATTGAAACTTTAGAGAAATATTTATTGTCACGCCCTGAAGAACCCATTCAAATAATTTGCTAACCAAAAAAGACCCCAAAGGGTCTTCTTTTTTATTTCTTAAAAAAGTAATTCCTGATAGTAGACGCTTCGCATCATATTGATTTATTTTCACATAACGCGTCTTTAATAAGCTTGCTTTGCCAATCAAATGCCTCGCGCGCGTCAAGACGGTTTTTTTTCATTAAAACAACTTCTTGCGTGATGAGCCGCAAAAGATGCATATCAAAAATATCGCGTTTTTTATATGCCAACAAGTAGACCGGATGATCCTGATTGATGTATATAATGTTGCCTTCGCTTACGGCTTCAGGACTGTTCTCGCCCAGTCCCGCAATAGCGCAGGAAATGCCCAATTTATTTAGCCGTATTCTTTTAATGATAAGTGGCCGGGCTGTAATTTTTAGCCGCGGTTCCGCTTTTTGTTCCGGCATTTTTTGCTCCGGCTGATTTTGTATTTTTTCTACAGCCACAGAATCCGTTTTTTGCGGCGCGTCAATTTTTTCTTTAAAACTTGCGCTGGCCGCCGCTCCTTTGCTTGCCTGTTTTAGCCGGGTAATCGCCCTGCCTTTGGGCACAAAATCCGGATTCAGCGCCAGGGCTCCGCGCACCTGCTTCATTATTGATTGAAGCTCTTTGTTTATTTTTTGCAGATTGCGGATGTCACCCTGCTTTTTTAATTCGTCCATGGCCTTATTTAATTGCGCTTGTATCAATTGGGAGAATAATTTATATTCGGGGCTGTCTATGATAAAATCGCTTCGCGAAGATATGAGCGGCAAAAAATCGGCATTAACAAAACCGGTTATTTTATTTATTCCTTGAAGATGCCTTTTTTCAAGGTCAAATAAATCGCGTTTCACAAAGACCTGCTTAACTCGGCATTCAATCCCTGGTTCGTCAACATCGCGCGCGTCTAAGGCAATGACAATTTCGCCTTCAAGCGGCCCGTAAAGCGTATTAATATTTATAGAGATGGTTTTGCCGGCAACGATGTTCGGCGTGATTTTTTTGTTATTCAAGAAGACATTAAATTTTTTTGCGCGCAGAGGCACGGTTTGCCGCAAGTATTTTTCCACTTCAGAAATGGAAACGGTTTTTGTAAGATTATTTAGAATTATTTTTGTTCCTTCAATATCTAACACTGTTGCCGCTTCCTTTCTAACCGGCAGTTCCCAATTATCCGACTGCTCCCAATCGGCGCGGTCAAAAATCACGGAATATTTTGATTGATTTTTTATGCTTTCTATTACAAACTGATTAGCGAAAGAAAGGGCGGAAAATTTTCCAATGCCAAATTGGCCGATTCGTTTTCTACCAAAACGGGGCGAAACATTCCGCAAGATTTTTTCTTTTGAACCGATTGTAAAAAATTGTTCCAATCCTTTTTCGTTCATTCCCGCGCCATCGTCGGCAATGACAATTTTATTGTCGGAGATGGTTATAAAGACCCTTGCGGCATCGGCGTCGTAGGCATTATTCACCAGCTCGCGGATAAATTCAATGCTCTCGCGGTACATTTTTTCGCCCAAAGTAAAAAGATGACTCTTGTCCACCCTGACTTTAATTTTTGAGAATTTGTTGAGCATATTGAGATAGTTTTAAAACCGTTTTTATATTTTTACACAAAAAAGACGGCCTGTAAAGAGCCGCCCTTATTGTGTCATCTTTATCAACATTCATACATTTTTGAGATTGTTGGCAAAATTCCACATCATATAATTATTGTTAGTTTAATTAAAAAGTTAAAACTTTATCACATTCCTGAACGAGCGTGTACAAATCTTTCAGTGTGCTTATTGGGCAGGTATTAGTTGCTTCTTGATTTCTCAATTTTAGGCAAGTACCGCATGCCATAATTTTAGCTTTATCCGATTTTATAAATTCTTCCGCTTGTTCTTGAATATTGAATTTTTCAGAATTGCCATTCTTATACTCTACGGCTTCTCCAACAAGAAAAATCTTAACCTCATCGCCTTGTTTGATGGAAAAATTCGCCAAACGAAAAATATTCCATACGGTTTCAGGATTTGTTTGACTGATAATGATTCCTATTTTCATGATGTTTTTGGTTATTTGATTAATTATATTGTAATCTAAGGTTTAATGGTGAAAAATAGTGTAAAATTTATCGTCCCAAAAATATTTTAGTCCCCGAGTCCCGTATCGCAGTACGGGATAAACTCCGCGAAGCGGAGTCCCCGCCAAAGGCGGGTCCGCCTCGGGCGGAGAGGGGCTACAATAAATTTAGCGAAAATTTTTAACTCTTCCGAATGTAACCCCTCCACAAGGTCGGGGGGAAAAATTTGATAGCGTCCCAATCTACTGTTGCTGATACTGACTGATTGTAGCTCAATTTAGCGTCAATTTGGAAATTATCCTCTGTTGACATAGGATAGCAAAGGATAAAGAAGCTAAAAACCGCCTATTTATTTTCTTTAAAATTGGTAAAAATATCTAAATTTAGTTAAATTTAACCGCCAATATTAAAGAATTGGATTATTTAAACTTATCTAAATAGCAACAGTAGATTGGGACGCTATCGAAAAATTTACCTTTTTTAACTGCTATATTTCATTTGTTAATTATATGGCTAAATCTTAACAAATATCGGCAGTTTTATACACTATTTTTTACCATTAAACCTAATTTTATTATAGTTGCTTCAATATTCCTATATTCTCAAGAATGTAGGAATATTATTTATATTTTTGCGGCCATTTTTTCGTACATCAAATTATCATATCCTGTTGTTACCCGGTCGTCGGCGAAGATTTCCAGCGATTGCAGAAAATTAAACAGGGTGTTTTGGACGGCCAGATCATCAACGCTATCATCCTGAACCATTTTTTCAACTTCCATAAAATTTCCCAGCTCCGCGACTTCATCAATGCAAATGGCCATGTCTTCATATTTGCACGCTATTCTTTTTTTGTTTATTTTGAGCGCTTCGTGAAAATTCATGTCCTTAACTATATTGATGGCCTCCTGTTGATTATCAACAACAACTTCTCTTTCGGTCTTTATCAGAAAATTGTCGTTTATAAGGCGTTTTTTTACGGTTAAGGTGATAATGCCGCCGGAATTTCTGACCCGGGCAACCGGCGCCATATCAATTTTTGGATACGACACTCCTTCGGGAAGAAATATAACATCTTCCTGAATTTTTGGTTCGCCGAACACACAACCCATACTAATAAGTTTTTGTTTCAAACTGTCAATGTCTTTAATCTTTGCTTTTACTTCAATTTCTTTCATATTGTTTTAAAAAATTCAAAAATTAGACTGATGGGAGAGGAGGTTTTTTTATAATTAAATATTTGATTGCAATATTTGCTTGGCTTTTTTCAAGAATGCAAGATCTCTTTCTTGTATAAAAGGTCCCTCGTAATCTTCGGGTATGTCAGATGAAACTTTATATATTGCTTCATCTAAAAATAACCAAACGATTTTAAAACCATCATTCATTTCGTCTTCTGTAAAATCGGGCGCCCCTTTTAAAATTATTTTTCCCAAATAACAATATGATGTTTGTTTTAGATTATATTTCGAGCACAATTCAATAATTTGTCCAACTTCGCCAGTAACCTTAATTTCACATCCAACCTCTTCTTTAACTTCTCTATATAACGCTTTCATTTTATCTTCCCCATCGTCAATGCCGCCGCCTGGAAGTTTGTGGTAATTATATTTTGAAACGAATAGCAACGGCACCAGATTATTATCATCAAAAAGCACGGCTCTTGAAGCTTCTCTAAATTTCAAAGTTGATTTATCCTTGGGTCATTCTTTATCTTTAATTTCCTTTAACATCTCCATATTGTTTTATAATTTTCATCCCGCAATACTCTGGTAGTAAAAGTTTCGCTTCGCTCGTTTTTACTATTTTTTAATTACTTTCAATCCAGCGTACTTTTGAAGTATTTTTGGCACGAGGATGGAGCCATCCTTTTGCTGGTTATTCTCCAATATCGCTATTATTATGCGGCCGAGGGCGAAGGCGGTGCCGTTTAGGGCGTGGACGTATTCGATGGTGGACTTGGGATAGATTCCCGTCTTTTTGCAAGGCACACCATTGTATGTAATTTTTATTATTTTATAAAATCGTCTTTTTCCAGTCCCGATTGAAATAAAATTGATTGGAATGTCCCATGCGGTATTTCTTTTCTGGTCATTTTTACGATAACAGTACGAGTGGCGCCATTTTCTTTACGAAATTTGCCGTGCGAACCTTTTTGAGAGACATAAAAGAAGCCCTTGCGCTTAAGGACTTGAAGAATGCGTCTTAATGTAATTGGTTTAGGCATGCCTAAAAACAAACGGGACGATATATGGCCGCTCCACTTTTGTTATTTTTGTTAGAGGTATATCTTCAAAATACAAATCAAGCGCTTCTGCGAGAGCGTCAAGAGCTTCTTTTTTATTATCGCCGAAGCTGGAAACGCCAGTATTGAGGTTCCAGGAGACATAGTGCTTCCCTTCTTTCCACACGACATTTTTTAAATCAATTTTGCGCATAGGTTTTATTTTATGCTTTTATATTAACACGAATAGCAAGGAAAAGTCAAATTATTGCGACCACCTTGTCGTAGCCAAATGATAATTTCATAGTAGAGCCAAATAGAAATTTCATACC
>CAZFZQ010000018.1:0-13932 GCA_964522845.1 uncultured Gammaproteobacteria bacterium
TGGGACTTATCAAGGCAGTAAGCAAGGATAATGCGAATGCGCATTAGCGCCACGAATAATGCTAATTGTATTCGCAGTATTCGTGGGCCGCAGGCCATTAGAATTATCCTATGGATTCTGTAGAGCAAATAAAATCTCGCATTAATATTGCTGATTTGTTGCGCGAGTATATTGAATTAAAAAAAGCGGGCGCCAACTGGAAGGCGCTTTGTCCTTTTCATTCGGAGAAGTCGCCGTCTTTCATGGTTTCTGAAGACAAGCAGATTTGGCATTGCTTCGGATGCAATGAAGGCGGAGATATTTTTGGTTTTGTGATGCGGATGGAGGGCGTTGATTTCCCCGAAGCTTTGAGGCTTTTGGCGAAAAAAGCCGGCGTGGAATTGGTTCATCGCGACCCGGCGCAAAATTCACAAAAAACAAAACTGATGGATATTCTGGAAGCCGCAACGGGGTTTTATTCCGGAGAATTGATCAAATCGCCGGTTGCACGCGAGTATATAAATAAAAGAGAGTTAAAAGATGAAACTGTAAAAAAATTCCGTTTGGGATTTTCGCCGCAGAGCTGGGATTCGCTTCTTAAATTTTTACAAGCAAAAAATTACCAGCCCCGCGATATCGCTTTAGCCGGATTGTTGATTGAAAAAGACGGCGGGCCCGCCTCGACTCGCGAGGGCTCGCCTCGATTGGGCGAAGCGGGCGAGCCGAGGCGAGGCGGGGGATTTTATGATCGTTTTCGCGGCCGCGTGATGTTCCCTATTTTCAATCATTACGGCAATACTGTGGGTTTTACGGCTCGCGTTTTGCCGCAATTTGACGACGGCAAAAGCGGAAAATATATCAACACGCCTGAGACGGCTGCGTACAAAAAGTCAGAAGTTTTATATGGATTGAATTTTGCCAAACAAGAAATAAAAAAAGAAGGGCGCGTGATTGTGGTGGAAGGGAATATGGATGTGATCGCTCTGCAACAGGCCGGCGTTTTGAATGTTGTGGCTACTTCGGGCACGGCTTTGACTAACGAACAATTAAATTTGCTGCGCCGCTATACGGATAATATGGTTGTGTGTTTTGACGCGGATGCGGCCGGCATTGCCGCCGCGCTTCGCGGAATTGATTTGGCGCTCGCGCATGGATTTAACGTTAGGGTTTTTGGCATGCCAAAAAATGATGAGGGCGAGCCCGTGGCCAAAGATCCGGACGAGTTGATAAAAAAATCGCCCGAACTTTGGCACCAGGCCATGAACGCCACTAAGCACATCGTAGAATTTTATATCGCCGCCAATGTGGCGAAATATAATTTGGGCGATCCGCATGAAAACGCGGCTTTTTGCAAAATAATATTAAAGGAAATATCAAAAATTAAAAATTCTGTTGAGCGATCTTTGTGGATAAAAAAGCTAGCCGATGTTTCGGGCGTAGATGAGCGCGATTTGCGCGAAATGACCTCCGCGCCCAAGACCATGAGCCGTTCGGCCGCCATTCCGGAGGCGGAATCATCCGTGGAGCCCTCCACGGGATTAAAATATCTGGGACTGGCGCTCTCAGACGCGAAAAAATATCTCCCTGCGCTTAGAGATGTTTTGCCGGAGATGATGGAGCGGGGCGAAACGCGGGAATTTTACAAGGACATCCTTTTCTATTATAATGAAAACAAAGGATTTTCCCTGCAGGGTTTCAGGGATTTTTTAGGTAGCACCGGCAAGAATCCGCTATTTTTGGATAAATTGGCCATGCTAAAAGACAGGGATTATGCCGGAGCGGAAGATGAAGAGATTGAAAGGGAAGTAAAAAATTTATCATTGCGCATCAAAAATAATTATTTTAAAGAACAGCGCGAAATTTTGAAACAAGAAATGATTTTGGCGGAACGCGACGGCAACAAAGAAAAAATAAAAATTTTAATGGAAAAATTCAAAGCCCTCAATTCATAATGAAAAAAATAAAAAAAATAAAATTTAAGAAACCGGCGCAGAAGAAAAAAATAACACCAAAAAAAATGGTGAAAGTTAACTTTGCGCCCAAGAAAAAAATAAAAAAAACAACGAAGTTAGCGCCATACATCAAAGCTCCGCCGCCCACGCCGGAACAAATTGATTTATTGGTGCAAAAAGCCAAAGGGCGCGGATTTGTCACGGAATTTGAAATTATGGCGGCTCTTCCTTATATTGAAGATTATGTTTGGGCCTACGACGAATTTCTCACTAAGCTTGATAATATCGGCGTGGCATTAATTGAACAGCGCGAAGGATTTTTGGGGCGCCGCGATGAGGATAAAGAAACGCTGGGAAAATTTCGCCGCGAAGGAAAAAAAGATAAAAGGAGTATCGCATCGTCGGCGGCGGACATGACGCTTTTGGCGCCCGATTCCATCCAAATGTATTTGAAAGAAATCGGAAAAATTCCTTTGCTGACGGGGGAGGAAGAAATCGCGCTGGCCAAACGCAAGGAAAAAAATGACCGGGAGGCGGAAAACCGGCTGATTGAAGCCAACTTGCGTTTGGTTGTTTCCATCGCGAAAAAATTTGTTGGTAAAAATATGTCGCTTTTGGATTTGATTCAAGAGGGGAACATCGGTCTTTTTCGGGCGGTGAAAAAATTTGAATATCGCAAGGGTTTTAAATTTTCCACTTACGCCACCTGGTGGATAAGACAGGCCATCACCAGGGCTCTGGCCGATCAGTCGCGCACCATCCGTATTCCCGTTCATATGGTGGAAACCATCAATCGTTTGCAACAAGTGAGCCGCGTTTTGATCCAGGAATTGGGGCGCGAACCCACAGCTGAAGAAATCGGCGCGGAAATGAATGAAGAAATAGAAAAAGTCCGCCACATTTTAAAAATTTCACAAGACACGGTGTCACTGGAAACATCGGTGGGCGACGATGAGGAAGACAGCAAGCTTGAGGATTTTATTGAAGATATAAAAAATATTTCGCCGGACAAAGCCGCCGCGCGCCAGCTTTTGCGTGATTATGTGCGCGCTCTTATTTCCGATCTCACACCCCGCGAGGTAAAAATTTTGGAAATGCGTTTTGGGCTGACAGATGGCGTGACCCATACTTTGGAAGAAGTTGGGCGCGAATTTGATGTTACCCGCGAACGCATCCGCCAAATTGAAGCCAAGGCCATTGAACGGATTAAGGCTAAAAAAGAAATTGAAAAATTACGGGACTATTAGATAGAGAAATTAGAATTTAGAAAATAGAAATTAGAATCAAAAATAACGCTTATTGCGTTATTTTTTTTTATCTTCTATTATAGGAGTATGGCTCTTTGATAAGGAGAGAGGCCATGGGCAAAGCAAAGGAAGCATTGAAGAGAAATTGGGATTTTTTGACTGACTACGAGCAAAAACAGCCGTTTTTCAAAAAATTCGTGATTGTTACCACTCTTTTGGTGGTTCAACTTGCTTATGTGTCCTTGGTCGTAAATCTCCTAAAATATTTCTTTAGTGAGCAGA
Organism: uncultured Gammaproteobacteria bacterium; assembly: GCA_964522845.1. GTDB lineage: Bacteria > Patescibacteriota > Patescibacteriia > CAZFZQ01. Next base: position 3,461 of record CAZFZQ010000018.1, read on the forward strand.
TTTTTCATAAATGGGCGTTTTCCGGCATCATAAGCGATAGCGATATCTACGCTAAACTTCAGGCCTCGCTTTCTCAAGGTCTTTTGGGCATCAGAATATTTTTTGCCTGCATCTTGGCGCCAATTTGGGAAGAGTTTGTTTTCCGCGCCCACTTCTTCTGGGAAAAATTACGCGACCGTGACGAACAAGAAGAATTTAACCCCGAACGAGTAAAAAAAATCGGCAAGAAACCGATTTGGAAATTTGCCGTTTTCAGCTCTATTATTTTCGGTATCGTACATGGCGGACCGATCAATATTCTCATTCAAGGTGTGGGCGGGCTGTTTCTATCTTACGCATTCTTGAAAAACGGTCGCAGCTATTGGTCGGCTGTTGCGCTTCATGCCGCGTATAACGGTTCGCTTATTCTTTTTTACTTTATTGGCGCGAAAAACGCCGTAGCTGGCATCACCTTGCCCTTCTGGCTTCTTTGGTTCTAAAGAGTCAATCTCATCCGTCTTAATAAGGCGGATTTTTTATGTAAAATAAGCTAAAATTATAGTAAAACACTTGACAAAATATTAAAAATATGCTATACTACCATTAAGTTGTTTAACATCGTCGGGGTTCTTAGAAACCTCAGATCAACCCCTCCGCGCAGAAAGCGACGGAGGAAACAAGGAGAAGCAAGATGAAGAGGAACGCAATCGTCGCAGTGGTCATGTTCGTTGTCGGGACGTTGGTCATGTTGGCCGCGTTCAAGGTGTACGCGGCGCCGGCGCAGGTGTGCCTCAAGGATGCGAATGGCACGAAATGTCTGAACGTCCAAGGGGGATCGGTGAACGCGGGCAAGGTGAACGCCTTGCTCTGGCAGGCCGGGAAGCTGCGCAAGCAGATCCAGGATATGCTGGACGCGGGCAACGGAAAGGCCGGCGACCTCACGGGAGATCTTGTGGATCTCAAGAAGAAGGTCAAGGATCTCCAGGACCAGATCATGCATCTCGACGGCATCGCGAAGTCCGGCCAAGAGGACGCCAAGAAGGCGCTCAAGGAGCTCGATAAGGCAAAGAAGTGTCTGAACGACCTTCTGACGGGTCTGGAGGCGCATGACTCGGCGATCGGGATCTTGGCCAAGCGCACAAGGGATCTCAAGAACCGCCGCATCAACATAGAGCTCGGCGTCTTCGGTGGAAGCGCCTACAGCTACGGCGGCTTCGGCGGTGGACTCGTGTCTCTGGCACTGCCTATGGGTGAAGATGGTCTTTGGACCACGCGCCTCACCGGCGGCTTCGGTCTCAGCCCTTCCATCGGCCTCGGTTGGCTCGGTATGGGAACGCTCACGCGAACCCTGGCCAACGGACGATTGGAAGCCGGACCGGCAATGCTCGCAATGGGCGATGCCGGCGACCTCCTCTCGGGCAATAAGAACTGGCTCATGGGCGGCGGTGCGGAGCTTCGGCTCAACATCACCAAGGTCATTCACCTCTCGGTTATTCCCTTCGTGGGAGTGGCCGTGCGGAGCGAAACCAGCGGAGTGGGCTGGGCCGAGGCGGTCTACAAGGACTCGGCCTGCGGTCCCATCCTCGTGAAGGAGGCGGGCTGGACTCGCTACGAGGAGTCCCGCAAGCTCAAGCTCGCGACAGGTGCTTTCATCTCTCTCACTTTCTCGCTCTTCTAGTAGTTCCTCCCCGCGGCGATTCAGCCGCAAGATCCCAAATCAAAAAGCGTTCCGCAATCCGGAACGCTTCTTTTTTTATTTTTTGTTCCTACAAAAAATAACCCCCCCGTAGCTTTAGCGAAGGGGGGTATTCATAATTTTTGGCAATCTTATCTATGTGGAAGTTAGTTGTCCGCATGCCGCGGCGATATCAGCGCCTTGCGAATGCCGGATGGTGCAAGTGAGCCCGGCTTTCATCATAGCGTCCTGCCATTTTTTTATAACTTCAAAAGATGATCCTTTTAGCCCGCCCGCGGCCTCATTTAATGGAATTAAATTTATTTTTACCCGCCCCAATTTTCGCCCCAAACTAATCAGCGCTTTTTGATGTTTTTCATCATCATTTATATTTTTCAGCATCACATATTCCAGCGAAATAAAATGCGAACGGCTGCCCAAAGCTTTGTGATATTTTTCCGACCACTTCACTAAAAAATCCAAAAATCCTTCCTGCGACGATGGCATAATTTTTTTTCTGGTTGTTTCTATGGCCGAGTGCAGAGAGATGGCGATGCGCACAGGCGGAAAATCTTTATCCGTTAAAATTTTTTCCATGGGTTCAGGAAGTCCCACGGTGGAAATAGTAATTTTGCTTGGCGCGATATCGGTATTTTTCAAAAGTATATTTATGGCGGATTTTATAGTGTCGTAATTTGCCAAAGGTTCGCCTTGGCCCATGATAACAATATTTCCAACCGTTTCCCCGCCCTTCGTAGCTTTATGCGAAGAAGGGGCAGCCAGATGATTTTTCCAAAAACGGTATTGATCAATTATTTCTTCGGTTGAAAGATTGCGGCCAAAACCCTGCGCTCCGGTGGCGCAAAAAGCACACCCCATAGCGCAGCCAACTTGCGAAGAAATGCAAATCGTCCGGCGCAGCTTATCCGTTTCTTCGTCATTTTTGTCTTTTTTGCTTGCTCGGGCCATCAAGACGGTTTCAATGCAAAGGCCGTCCGCCAATTCCAAAAGCGCCTTTTCCGTACCGTCAATTTTACTTTTTGAAATAATTTTTTCTTTAACGGAAAGCCAAGGATGTTGCGTCAGTTTTTTTCGCAGCTCTAAAGGAAAAGTGGAAATTTCTTCATAGTTTTTGATGGCAGGATTAAAAAAAGCTTTGTAAAGCTGGTCTTGGCGATACTTCGGCTCTTCGGCAATAATTTCTAAAACGGATTCTTTCATAATTATTTTTTCCATCCCAATTCAGCCAGATGCTTTTTTAATTTTTTTTCATCGTGGCGCGCCTGCCATTCAAGACGGCTCGCATGGCTGTGCGCCTGATTATAAGTAAGTCCTTTTTCCATTTGCAATCTTTCAAACAATTCATGCAAAAGCACAAACGGCCTTTCTTCGGGCATTATATCATTATCAATCCACACTTCATTTTTTGGCACATATTTATAAACACGGTCGTGCCCGCCCTCGGTAAAATTAATGTCAAAGTCGCTTCGCACGAGCCGGCCGTCAATCAGCCAGACGGAGATATCTTTTACTTTCCCCAATAATTCAGAATGGACTTTTTTGGCATTTGGCGCTCCGCTTTTATCCAATATTTTTTTCAAATCTCCGGTTCTTTTCCGTTCCAGCAGTTCCTTGGCATTGCCGATTTTCAGGGCTTTAAAAAATGGCACTCCGGCCTTCATTGCCCGCCATTCTGCGAGCAGGTGGTCTATAAAAAAACGCCGCTCGTTCGGCTTGGCTTCATGATCAAGCCAAAATTCGTATTCCGGAATAGCCGGATAGGCAAAATGTTCCCCAAAATTGGTAAATTCTTCATCCACATTGTCGCGGACTTTTTCACCGTTAACAATCCAAATACTTATCTTGCCTCTTTTCCCGATTTTTTTGATATAGATGTTTTTATCCATAAACCGGATTTTTTTATTTATTTTTATTCGGATAGAGCTTGCTGAATTTTTTTATTTCACCCAAATTTATTTTCTGCACAATCAATCCTTCTTTATCCTTGATATCTTTTAAGATGCGATGGGGCGAAGCGATGGCGGAGTAAGAAATCAAATCCGTGTCTTTGGTTAGCGGATTGGTGTATGCTATAAACATCAAATTTTCAAAAGCGCGGGAAGCAACGAGCGATTTTATCAAAGTCAGTTCGCGCGCCTTGTGATTTTTGGCGTGCGCTTTGTTTTCGTAGCACCAATGCGACGGAATAAAAACAATCTGCGCTCCCTTTTTTTTCATTTTTGTGAATAATGCGGGGAAAGCCATGTCCCAGCAAATAGCAATGCCGATTTTCGCAAAATCAGTTTTATAAACGAAGGTTCTTGTGCCGGGCGTATCATAATCATCGCCGTATAAATTTATTTTTTTGTAATTGCCTACAATTTTTCCATGCCGGTTGATTAAAAGCGACATAGCATATCTCGTGCCCCTGACTTCAAAATCATCGGTTATAATTGCCCAAATATTATTCTTTTTGCAAGCGAGGCAGATGGCTTCCACCAGCTTGTCGTTCAGTTTTAAGAAGCCGGTTTTGTGCACGCAAGTTTCCGGAAAACAAATAATATCAGCGCCGGCGCGGCTGGCTCTGCCGATGTATCTGACAATCTTCGCGACGTTGTGCTTTTCGGCCGTATCAAAATAACGGATTTGCGCGACGGCGATTATGGGTTTTTTGGAGGCGGATTTCATAGTATTTTTGTTCGGTTTTGATATACCCATTTTAGCATAAAAATGCGTTTTTGGCAAAATCAGCCTCATTTCTGCAGGCTGCCCGATATTTTCAAAAAACCGTCAAATAGCTCTGGATGAAAATTTAAAAATATGCTATTATGAGAGTATAAATATTATAAATTATGCATTGGATAGTATTCGCATTTTTAACGGCCGCCGGATACGGATTTTTTAATTTTTTCATGAAGCTTTCCGGGTCTAAATTCAGCCCCACGGTGGCGAATATTTTTATCGCCGGCACATCTTTGATAATCGCCATAATTTCAACGCTTTACCTGAAATTCACGGGACATGAATTGATATTTACAAAAGAAAATATCAAGTTACCCATTTTGGCCGGCGTATTCACTTGCCTGGGAGAAATTTTTTATCTGACCATGTATTCAAAACAAGCCCCGATGGTAATTGCCTATCCCATAGTCGGCGGCGGCGCTTTGTTGATTGTGCTTATTCTGGGACTCGTTATTCTAAAAGAGCCGGTAACAGCATCAAAAATTGCAGGCATTGCTTTTATAATAGCGGGCATAATTTTTGTATCGCGCAATTAACAAAAATATATGGAGGACAAAAGAGATAAAACTTGGCCGTTGCTTGAAAGAGAAATTCAGGCTCGCGCCAGAAAAAAAGATAAAAAATTTATTCTGGCCGGAAAGTGGAAAAAATTTTTGCGAAATCAAGATGGATACAAAATTTATTCAGTGGATGGAAAATGGGTAAGGGCTAATTTGTGCGTTTATTTCGGGCACGGAGGGCATGGTTTTGTGCATGAGTTTATACCATTGAATGAAATTTGGGTGGCCACGCATCACGTTAATGAAGGAACGAGCCCGATTGCACAGTGTTCATGCAAGTTTAAAAAAAGAGGGCAAAAACTTTCTAAAAATTATTCCAATAGCACCGTTCTTCATGAGATAGCCGAATGCAATGCGATGAAAAAAGGAAAATCTTTCTTTGACAGCCATCAAATCGGCCTTCAAAAAGAAAGGGAAGCCGGCTTGCTTCCCGATCCTTACGCTGATTTGTAATTATTATTTCACAAAAGGCCCGTGAAAGGTTATTTTTTTGTTTGGGCTGATGGTGGTTTTGGCGCCGATGGGTATAATGAGATTATTTTTCAAAACCTCGTGGCCGAAATTATTTATTTTCAAAATCGGCAGAGGGCGTCCTTGCTTGTCGCGTTTATCAAGTTCGTCTTTAATCAGATGGACAAACGCCTTGTTGATGTATTTTTCTTTTTGCGCGAATTTTTTTGGAAAATCTTTAAGATGTCCTGGCACGGGCGAATAACTCAGTTCGCCAATTACCAGGCACTTTATTTTTTGAAAAATTTTTCTGCGCTTGAAAGAATTGATCGCGAGGTGCAAGTCTTCCATATCCGCTCCCGTGTCTTCTAAAACAATAATAAGATTGTCCCATTTTTTGACCAATGTTTCGGGTCTGTCCAAAAGATGGACGATGGTGGTAAAAGTTCCGCCAATAACCGTGCCGGTGATAGTTTTTTCCGGCCGATTTTCCAGCCAATGGAACAGTTTGCTTTTGTATTCCAGTTTATCTTTTTTGCCTGAGATGATGTCGATAAAAGAATTGTACATGTTGGTGCGGAAGAAATTCCACGCATTCACGAAACAAAAACTCAAAAGTCCGGTTTTGAAATAAAGATAATTGGAAAAACTGGTAAAATCAGAAAAGCCGCAGAAAATTGGTCTTTTTTTTGCGATAAAATTTATTTCTCTTTCGCTCAAGACGTCAATAATATCCACCATGCCCGTTCCGCCAATCGCGGGAATTATAAAATTTCCCCTTCCAATCGCTTTTAGGAAAAGTTTTTTTCTTTCGGAGAGCGGAGCGGCCAAGTGGCTTACCACGGGATCGCGATAGCTTTTTCTTAAGGTTTTAACCCTTCTGGGAAATCTTTTATAGAAGCGATCGCTATATTTTTTGAATTGGCTGTCTTCTTTGGTGTTGAGCGCCGAGCTTGGAAAAATAATCCGCACTCTGCCCCTGCGTTCTAATTTTTTTGGAAGAATAGTTCGCATACCCCTATATTATTGGCTAATTTAAGAGCAAATCTATTATAACATATATTTGAACTTTTGTCACTTTCGTTGTAAAATTTAAGCATGTACTACCTTTATATTCTCAAATGTTCTGATAAAACTTTATACACCGGCATAACTTCAGATTTGGAGCGCAGGGTAAAAGAACACAATAGCGGAAAGCTCGGAGCAAAATATACCCGCGCCCGCCGGCCGGTAAAATTAGCCTATTCAAAAAAATTCCGCAATCGCTCCTTGGCCTCCAAAGCCGAAAGTCGGATAAAAAAGTTATCACGGGAGGAAAAACTAAAGTTGATATTATAGGGAGTTTCACTCCCTATAATATTTTAGATGAAAAAAACAGGGGAGCGTCCCTGTTTTTGGATTGGCGGCGGTTTTTAATCGGTTAGGATTTTCAGCACCTGATCTACGGCTTGTTTATCCAAACCGCAACAGATAGAAAGATGTCCGCCGCTTGTCGGCGGCAAATTATTGGCAAAGGGCAAATAGCAAGATTCCTTTCCGCAAAGCAAATCCGCCTTGCCGCGTATGGTAAAAATTTGAATCGGCGGAGTGCCTTCTTTTTCTGATACTTTCATCAGGAACTCGTTGCCCCGCATAATTTCCGGCAAACCGCGGATTAAAACCCTAAACGGCGCAAGGATGTCTAAGTAATCAGGAATGCCGTGAAAAGGAGCGGCCGCGCAAATGCATTTTGAAACCCGATTGCGGAGATTGTATTTTTTCAAATAATGCAGAGCCGCGATGCCGCCCATGCTAAAGCCGAGCAGGTGGCACTTTTCCGCCTTGAGTTGGACGAGTATTCTTTCAATTTCCGAAAAAAGGCGGCGCGCCTGCGCGTCAATCGGCGCGGTTGCCATAATACTGTACAGATTGGCAATCCTCGCGGTGTGGCCGTTTTTCGCGAGGATTCTTTTCCAGTTTTCTCCGGCCAAAAAAATGGCGAGGCCGGGCACGATAATCACCGGGTAAGATTTTTCTGCGGTCATTTGCGCTCTCCCTGATAATTTAATCTTAATTGAAAAAAGCGCCAGGCGCAAGACGCCCAAACCGGGGGTTGATTTTTAGGGCGTTTCAAGGTATTTTATTGGATATATGAAGTATCTTATTCTAACCTTCGGCTGTCAAATGAACAGATCTGATTCCGAGCGGATTGAGGGGCTACTTTTGAATATGGGGTTTTTGCCTGTGGATAAACCGGAAGAGGCGGATTTGATTATTTTAAATACTTGTTCCGTACGCCAGACGGCTGAAGATCGAGCTTATGGATTGATAAGAAATTTTAACCGGCTTAAAAAAACAAAACCGCATCTTTTGATCGCGGTTACCGGTTGCGTAGCCGGCCGGGATAAAGACGGAGCAATAAGAAAAAAATTACAAGGGAATCCCCCCTCCAACTCCCCCCTTGATTACAAGAGGGGAGAAGGTAAGGGCGGCGTGGATTTTTTCTTTCCCATTTCCGACTTGCCGCGTTTGCCGGAGATGATAAATAAAAAATGGGATTCCCGCCTTCGCGGGAATGACAGAAAGGAGGAGAAAAAAATGGATTATTTGGGAGTGAAGCCGAAGGCAAAAGAGTGGTGGAGGGGATGGGTGGTTATTCAAACAGGATGTTCTAACTATTGCACTTACTGCGTGGTGCCGTATGCCAGAGGGCACGAGAAAAATCGGCCGGTGGGCGCGATTTTAAAAGAAGCTCGCGAGTTAGTTAAAAATGGGGCGAGAGAAATTAATTTGTTGGGGCAGGCGGTGAACAGCCATCCGAAGTTTGTGGAAATTTTGGAAGAAGTAAATAAAATTCCGGGCATAAATCGCATTGGTATTGCTTCGGCGCATCCGATGTATATGAACGACGCAATAATCAAAGCGCTGAAATTGCCCAAGATGATGAATTATTTGCATTTGCCCGTGCAATCGGGGAATGATGAAATTTTGCGCAAAATGAATAGAAAATATACCCGCGCCGATTATTTAAAAGTTATTGCAAAAATAAAAAAAGTCCGGCCGGGCATGGCGCTCGCGACCGATATTATTGTCGGTTTTCCGGGTGAGACAAAAAAACAATTTGCCGAAACACTTTCACTTTATAAAGAATGCGATTTTGATATGAGCTATAACGCAATGTATAGTCCCCGCATGGGCACGGCGGCTTTTCGCGCATTTCCTGATGATATTCCGCAGGAAGAAAAACGCCGGAGGTGGCATGTTTTGCAAAATTTGATGGAGAAAAATGTTTTGCGAAAAAATAAAAAGTTTTTGAATAAAACGGTTGAGGTTTTGGTTGACGGATGCTCGGATGGCCGGTGTTGGGGATTTTCGCGAGAATATAAGAGAGTGATTTTTCCCGGCAGTAAAGATTTGGTGGGGCAAGGTGTGAATGTGAGAATAAATAAAGTAAAAGAGTGGGAATTGGAAGGCAGATTGTTATATTGCTAAATTGTTACATTGTTGCGGGAAGATTTATAAAAATAAAAGAAATTAAATGTAAATCCATAATGTACCTGCGCATACGAAGCTTGACTTATTTTTTGCGAAAATCATCTTCTGTCAGATTCGCTTGGCGCAAAATAGACCTAAAAGTACCAGGCTGTATTTCCTTGCCGTGGATTGGCACGATGACCGTAAGCGTAGGATTGCCTATTTTTCTATATTTAGCATGCGAACCGGTCTGCGAAATAAAAAAGAAGCCCTTGTTTTCAAGGACTTTCACAACTAACCGTAGCGCGTGGGGTTTAGGCATATTGAAGAGTGACCGATGCAATAGCCGGTCTTTTTACTTCAGTTTTTTTAGGAAGAGGTATATCTTCAAAATATAATGATAACGCGTCTTGAAGCATAGCAAGGGCTTCTTTTTTTGTCTTGCCATAACTAGAAACATCCACTTCCAAGCATTGAGAAATGTAATAATCGCCCTCTTTCCAGACTACTGATCTTAAGCTAATTTTGCGCATATAATAGAAATGATGTTTGTATAATACCGTGAAAGAAAAAATAAGTCAAATTTCTGGCTATTTCATATAACGTTCGCGTGTATGCGATGTTTTCCGTAGCGAAGCGAATTGAAGTCTGTATTATTTAGATCAATTGTGCAACAACCATCCTGATGTTGATTTTCTTGGGTCATAATTTTATTCAATGTAAATCTTTTTTTATTTCCTCAAATTCTTTTCTATTAATCTCGCCTTTTGCGTAGCGTTCTTTGAGAATATCCAAGGCAGATTTGTCGCTTTTGTTTTCGCCTTTATTTTGGTCGGATAGCCATTTAATCAAAGCGACAATGCTGGCAATTATTAAAACCCAGAAAAGAATCATGAAAATCCAGCCGAAAAATCCGAAACCCCACCCCATTGGATTATTGCCAAAATTCCACATCATATAATTATTGTTAGTTTAATTAAAAAGTTAAAATTTTGTCGCTTTCTTGCATGAGTTCGTATAAATCTTTCATACTATTTATCGGACAGGTGTTGGTCGATTCTTGATTTCTCGATTTTAAACAAGTGCCACATGCCAAAATTTTTGCATCGTCAGATTTTAAAAATTCCGCCGCTTGTCCTTGAATATCGTATTTTTCCGAGCTACTCGCTTCATATTCTACGCCTTCCCCAATAAGAAAAATTTTAACTTTATCGCCTTGTTTGATGGAGAAATTCGCCAAACGAAAAGCATTCCATACGGTCTCAGGATTTGTTTGGCTGATAATGATTCCTATTTTCATAATAATTTTAGTTTAATTTGATTATATTGTAATCCAAGAAATAATTTTTATAAAGTTTTCCTAGCGATAGCGGAGAAAACTCCTTATTCCCCTCTATAATTAAATTAAAGAAAAAGAAATTTTAAAATTTTTTAAAACAATTGGGCGATAGCCCGTAAAAGGAAAAGCATATTTCAGCTAATAAATAATCAAGTTAACAATGCACCACTTTGTTAATTACTTCATTAGAAGATAAGTAGTTTAAGCATCTTCTTGGCCGTGTCAAGGCCAAATAGAAATTTCATACTTCGAGCCATTTAGAAATTTCATACCC
>CAZFZQ010000019.1:0-13816 GCA_964522845.1 uncultured Gammaproteobacteria bacterium
CCTGAATTTTTTCTAACAACATAATATAAAATCCTAATTTACAAATTCCATCCTAATCTACAAATAAAATTACAAATATTATTCTAATGGCGGATATTTGGATTTTATATTCGTAGAAATTCGTAGATTCGGATTCATCAGCAGATTGGAATTTTTATTTCTTCAATATATTTTTTCTGGTTTTGCGGTCGCGCAATTGGTCTTCGGTAATTTTTCCGCTACGCAAAAGATAACCGATTTTTTCCTTATTTTTCAATCTCTGCAAAGCTGTGGCTTTGGTTCTGGTTTTATTCATTTTTTGCGGAGTAAATCTGACTTTTTTGGCCTGAATCAAACGCCCGCTCTTTTGCACGCGAGTGGAAAACCGGCGCAGCAAACTTTCAAAACTTTCTCCCTTTTTTCTTTTTACTTCGGTCATATGGCACCTTCCTTTCATCAAAACTTTCGGCTATAAATCCTTATAGCCGATAAGCTCTTAATTATATTAATATTGTAGCATATAAAATTGCGCAAGTAAAATCATTCTCTGACGGCGTCGGATATATCTTTGAGCGGCTTGTAAGCGCGATCCCCCTTCGCCTACGGCTTCGGCGGGACAAGGCGGGCAGAGCGCTTGCCGTTCCGTAGCTTTAGCGAAGGACGGAGCGCGAACCGCCCGAAACGCGCCTCGCCGGGGCGCGTGAGGAAAGCGAAAAGACATATCTGACGCCGCTCTTAAATCAAATTTCCGCCGGGAAATTTGATAGCGTGTTTTTAGGATATAACCGCCGACAATATTTTCATATTACGCCTGCACTTCCGGCGCTACCGTCATTCTTTCTTTTTCCGCTAAATTCATGGTATCCAGCCGGCGCCTCATTTCCACGGATATTTTCTTTTGGTCAATCGTTTCCTGCACGCCGGCATCCATATCGCGCAAAAGAATAGTCTTTTCTTGCATTTCTTTTTGCCCCAAAATCAGGGTGAATTTTGCCCGCATTTTATTAGCCGCCTCCAGCTGCTGTTTCAAACTTTCCTTGGCAAAATTTTCCGCCAATGAAAAGCCCTGTTTTCTCAAATCCTCAAAAAGCAACATTCCTCTTTTTCTCGCTTCCAGCCCCAAATGCGCCACAAAAATATCCGGCCTGGAGGCGGGCGGCACCACTACGCCCTCTTCTTTAATGCGGCTGATAAGCCGTTCCACGCCCGCGCCAAATCCCACGGCCGGCGTCGGAAGTCCGCCCAATTCTTCAATCAAATTGTCGTATCGTCCGCCGTTTATAAGCGATGATTGCGCGTGCGTGTCACCGGTCGGCCAAAATTCAAACACCGTTCTGGTGTAATAATCCAAACCGCGAACCAAAAACGGATTCATATCATAAGACACGCCGATTTCATCCAAAAATTCCAAAACCTGCATAAAATGTTTTTTGCACTCCTCATCTAAATAATCAACAATATGCGGCGCGCCTTGGCGCAATTTTTGGCACGCCTCTTCTTTGCAATCCAAAAGACGCAAAGGGTTTTTCAGAAGGCGATGCTTGCAGTTCTCGCACATCTGGCGTCTTAACGGCCTATAATGTTCCATCAAAATATTTTTGTAGGCCTCGCGGCATCCGGGACAACCGATACTGTTAATTTGCAAATTAAAAGTTACGCCCAAGTCGTTCAAAAGATTGCGTCCGATTAAAATCAGCTGGGCATCGGCGGCCGAACTGGCCGAACCCAGAATCTCAAATCCCGCCTGGTGGTGTTCGCGAAGGCGGCCGGATTGAGGATTTTCATAACGAAACATAGCCTCTTCATAAAAAACCTTGAGCGGCTGGGGAAGATTTTGCATGCCATGATTGATATAAGCGCGGGCAATTCCGGCTGTGCCTTCCGGCCTCAAGGCCACGGCGTCGCCGCCCTTGTCTTCAAATTCAAACATTTCTTTTTCAACAACATCCGTGTGCTTGCCCAAACTGCGCTTGAAAAGCGCGGAAAATTCCAAAATCGGCGTCTCAATCATTCTGAAGCCGTAATCATCCGCGATTTTTTGCACCTTATCTTTCACAAAACGCCAATAGGCCGCGTCAAGCGGTAAAATATCCCTGAAACCCTTCAAGGTTTCCAGCGGTTCGCCTTTTTTCTTAAGCGCCAAGACGGGTTTTACCGCCGCCGCAATCGGAGCTATTGCCGCCGCCACTGCGAATTTTGGTTTTCTCCCCCGTTTTTTCGGGGCCTCTGCTGTCACTGTTTTTTTTGGTCGAGACATAGAAGTTAGGAAAGTAGGAGGGTAGAAGAGTAGGAGGGTAGGATGAAGGAAAAAATCCCCTCTGCCCTACTATCCTACTATCCTACAATCCTACCCACCTGTTTTATTGTATTACGTTATATTCCGGCGTGTGAAAAACTGAAAATCTTGTGATGGGCCAGCCGCGAAGCCACACGCGCCCGACAATCGTCTTCGCCTGAATCGGCCCAAAAACGCGCGAATCCAAACTTGACGGGCGGTTGTCTCCCAAAACAAAATATTCATTTTCGCCGATGTTAAATTTTTTATCCGCGCTGGTTTCTACGTTGGACAAATATTGCCCTTCATTTAAAAAATATCCCACGCTGGCGCCATTTTTATAAATCCGCACCCGGCCGTCTTTCACTTCCACGGTTTCACCCGGCAAGCCGATAACGCGTTTTACAAAATATTGCGACGGATCATTTGGATATTTTAACACCACGATTTCTCCGCGTTGCGGCTCCCTGATTCTATAGCTGATCTCATCAATAATAAGATATTCATTATCGTAAAAATTCGGTTCCATGGACGCGCCTTTTACATAAAACGGCTGGACTAAAAAATATCTGATGGGTATCACAATGGCGAGCGACACGACAATAATATGCACTAACTCAAAAAAATATTTCAATCCCGATTTAACAAAAGTTGTGTTCATAAATTTGATTATTTTCTGGTGCACCCGGCTGGATTCGAACCAGCGGCCTCTGTCGTGTGAGGACCCAGCACAACTTTCCATGGGCGCACCTGGATTCGGACCAGGGACCTTTGTCGTGTGAGGACAACGCTCTAACCAGCTGAGCCATGCGCCCAAGAAAAGGTGTGCTGGGCAGGCAGCGCTCCCCGCCCCGTACCAAGTCACCGTAAAAATTTAATTTTAAAATAATGCGAGCCGAAGGCGTTTCCGTGATATAAATATCTAATTTAAGAAAAACCGTCTTTGGACCTTGGTGCGGGGTAACCAACTGAGCTAATCGTCCATCTGGTGTGGGGGCCAGCTGCTTGTCCCGCGAAGCTTTGGTAATCCAAGAGCGAAGTGGGAAGCTAATCGTCCGAAAATGACTATAATATAAAATACCACGCTTGTGGATAAATATCAAGGGGTGATATTTGGCTTATTTTAGCTAATAAACCCTATTACCTCTTGACAAAATCTCAAAAGTGTGCTATAATACCTATAATTCAACCCTTTGCAAGTCCCGGCTTCACTGTCGGGCAAGAGGAGAGAGAATGCCGACGCTGGAAGAGGCACGAAAGAGCTGCGACGCGCTACTGAAGTCCATCCGCGAGAAGGAGCTGATGCTCCAGACCGCGGACATGACCGCGGACGAGCGACGACGGCGCGAGGAGGCCGTCCGAAATGCCTACGTCCTGCTCCACGCGAGGGAGCGGGTGGTGGCGCAGCTCGCGGAGAAAGCCGAGCTGTAGCACCCGGCCCCCATCGCATCGCACCCAAAACACCGGGTGCGATTTTTTTTATTAAAAACGCCAAAAACTTGCCAAAGAGCGATTTTTTCATTTCCCCTCCTCCTGCCCCCATCTCTTTTTTTCCTGTCTTTTTTTCCGCTCAAGAATAATCTCTTCCACAAAATATAAGCGGCCGCTTAGTTTTTGTGGAAGACAAAATCTTTCATCTATAACTCAAAACGATCTTTATATTCTTCATCGCCACTAAAACGCTCTATGGTAAAATATTTAACCAGCGGCCTAATTTTAAAATACGAAATTAAAAATTCCATTTCCTTATCACATTCGTGCGGATAAATATAAGCGCTTTGCTGAATTTTTAACAGTCCCAATTCTTTTATTTTTCTTCGTAAAGCGTCGCGGATAACTTTTCTTTTTTCCGGGATATCAAACAAAATCAAGCGCCATTTTTTATCCCATTTTTTCCGATGTATCAACTGCATGGTTCCTAAATTATATCTCAACACTCTTACATAACCATTCTGCGTAATGGAAACTTCGGTTTTTCCGTTAGACAGATGCCTAATTTTTACAAATCCCTCTTTTTCCAACCTCTTGACTATTTCGTTTGGGTAGCTTTTCTTTCCGGTAAATTTTCCGAATGCCTTACTCAATCCCGGCAATAAAACCATTACCGGCACCGAACCCAAAACTAATAAAGAAACTAAGACGAGTTGTGTAGCGCATTTAATGGCCTTATGTTCTTCCAAATAATCCCATAGCTCATCCCACTTTTTTTCTAATATTTTCTTCATATTTTTGTTTAATACTTTTCCACAAAATCTAAGCGGCCGCTGAGTTTTTGTGGAAAGACATGTTGTCTGTATATGTCATATATAAATATAATGTATATTATAACTAAAAATTTAATTTAATCAAAAAATAAAAAAATCCCCAGGAGACCGGGGATTACAAAGAGTTAACGAGATTAATGAGCAAACTTCCGAGTTTGGCGGACGACTCTGCGGCGCGCTTCTGATTTTCTTCATGCGAATGCTCTTCGCTCGCGGTATTGGTAATGAAGCTCATGGCATAAACCTTTACTTCCGGATACAGCGCGGCCACGGCCGCTTCCGGCAGAATGCTCATCATGGCCATTGATGCGCCGCACTCGCGCAAAATCCGCTTGTCGTGTTTCCGTCCCTCAAAGAACGGTCCACGAACCATGGCGCCGGCGCCATAATGGAAAGCGAGCCCCGCGTTGGCAGCGGCCTGCATCATCCACCAGCCGTTTTTTTCTTTTAACGCATCTTCCGGGCTGACGAATTCTCCGGCCCAAAGCGGCAACGGCGGAGCAAAAAGCGTCACAAAACCATCATGGATGACAATGTCGCCAACTTTTACTTCCGGCAAAAGCGACCCCGGCCGCATTGGTCAAAATCAGGTGTTTCACGCCGAGCTTAATCAGCATTTCAACTTGCAAACGAACCATTTGCATGAGCTCGTCTTGGTTGTGTGATTCGTTGGAATGAATTCTTCCGCGAAGCATGGCCACGAACTGGCCGCTCTTCAATGTCCCAAGAACCAACTCTCGGCGATGCCCTTCAATTTGTGGCATATCCCGCAAAGCATGAAAGCCCGGCAGGTCGGCCAAATGAAGGGTTTGATAACCGGTCAGATTTTCCATCAAAGTACCGCCCCAACCGGTACCAAGAATGATAGCCGTTTCCGGATTGCGCAACGAAGCTGCCGTCTGGCTTCTGATGTAATCGGCCGTTGATCCAGCAGTCGCTTCGAGCCGCTTATTTCTCATCTCTCTCCTCCTTCAAGAATAGAACTGATTATATTTAAACATGTAATCCGTCTTTTGACAATTCCCCTCTTTTGCGCTATAATAATGTAAAGAAATGGAAAAAATCAACCTGCTAAAATTTTACCAAAACAGGCATCGGAAAAAAAAGATAGCCGCCACAGCCGCGACTATCGTTTTTTTGATAATGGGCGCGCTTTTTTTGTCTTTCAAACTTTTTTACGAATCCAAAAAATTGAATGAAAACATGGGATTTTTCCAAAGTTTGTCGCATTTGATTTTAAGTTCCGACCGCGATATCGCCGCGGGCAAAGAAACCATCAATATTTTAATTTTGGGCGTCGGCGGACCGGGCCACGACGGGCCGTATCTCACGGACACCATGCTTGTTCTTTCCGTCAACAAAAAAAATAATAAAGTCGCTATGATTTCCATTCCCCGCGACCTCTTGGTCAACACTTACAAATTCAGCAAACAAAAAATCAACGCCTTAAACGCCTATGCCGAAGCTGAAAGACCGGGCAGCGGAGCAAAATTCGCCCGCGACGTAATTTCAGAACTTTTGCGCATTCCAATAAATTATTACGCGCGAGTTGATTTTTCCGCATTTCTACAATTGGTTGACGCAGTGGGCGGTGTTGATGTTGATGTGGCGCGCGCTTTTTCCGATCCGCTGTATCCGCGCGTTTCCGATCCGGCGCAAACCACAACCGTAACTTTTAATGCGGGGCCGCAACACATGGATGGAAACACGGCTTTGATTTTCGCCCGTTCCCGCCATGGCAATAATAATGAAGGATCGGATTTTGCCAGATCGCGCCGCCAGCAACAAATAATTTTGGCGTTAAAAAATAAAATTCTGACAAGCGATACGTTGTTATCGCCAACTAAAATAAAAGATATTTATCAAATTTTAAAAGACCATATTGATACCGACGTAAACGCCTGGGAAGCAATCCAGCTTGTCAACTCTTACAAAAATATTAATTTTTCGGCGGACAACATCGCCATGAATGTACTGGACGCGGGGCCGGACGCGCCGCTTTACGCCACCTACTACAACAACCAATATGTTTTACTTCCAAAAAAACCGGACTTGTCCGATCTTCGCGCCATTGCGGCTAATCCGTTTTCCATGGAAGCGAAAAAATATATCGGCGCCTACAAAGACGCTTCCGGCGTATCGGTTATGGTTTTAAACGGCACGAATGTGGCGGGCATGGCCGCGCTTGAAGCGCAGGCGCTCGCGGATTTGGGATACAAAATAAAATCCACGGGAAACGCGCCCGCGCAAAATTTTGAAAAAAGTGTCATTTATAATATTACGCCGAGCGAAAAAAACGATGCTTTGCAAAACTTAAAATCCGTCTTGGAAGCCAATGTGGCGCAATCAATTCCCGCTTGGCTCGCGGACGCCATATCCGCCGGCAACCAGCCGGATTTCGTCATTGTTATCGGAGCGGGAAAAGGCAGCGCTTCATAAATTAAATATATATGATAAAAATAAAAGAACTCCCCCTCGCCGCCATTATCGGCCGGACTAACGTAGGAAAATCCACGCTTTTCAACCGTTTGATTGAGGAGTCCAAGGCCATTGTTTCTTCCATTCCCGGCACGACGCGCGATGTGCTTCGCGGCGAACCGATTTGGCGCGGAAAAACTTTCGCCATAGTTGACACCGCCGGTCTTGATATTGAGGGCAAGGACGAATTGGAAAAAAATATCTTAAAGCAAGTTGAGCGCGCCGAACGCGAAGCCCAAGTTTTGGTTTTAATTTTAGATTTGAAAGCCGGCATTATGTCTGAAGACCGCGTACTGATAAGAAAAATCGTGAGCGGAAAAAAACCGTATCTTGTCGTGGCCAACAAAGCCGACAACGCAAAAATACGCGCCGAAATAAACAGTCCGGAATGGCGCAATTTGCCAACACAAAAAATCTTAATGGTTTCCGCCAAAAACGGCGCGGGCGCGGGCGACTTATTGGACGAAATTTTCAACGCCTTTGAAGCTTCGGGCATTGAGTTGCCCGCGGCCGAAGAAAAAGCCAAACCCATAAATGTCTGCATTATCGGCAAACCGAATGTGGGCAAATCATCGCTTTTAAACGCGCTCTTAAAAAAAGAAGTGGCGGTCGTCTCCGCCATTGCCCATACCACGCGCGAACCGCAAGACATCGCCATTGATTACAACGGCACTCCGATTACTTTAATTGATACCGCGGGCATCAGGCGCAAGGCGCGGGTGGAGCGCGGTTTTGAAAAAATCGGCGTGCATAAAAGCATTCTCGCGCTTCGCCGCGCGGACATCGCTCTTTTAGTTTTAGATGTGTCTGATGTTTTGGGCAGCCAAGACAAACGGCTGGCAGAGCTCGCGGCCGCATCAAAAAAAGGCCTGATTGTCATCGGCAACAAAATTGATTTGGTAAAATCACCCGACTGGCACAAAACATTTACCACTTATTTATATAGAAGCATGCCCTTCCTGGATTGGGCGCCGCTTCTTTTCGCGTCGGCCTTGACTGCGGAAAAAACGCATAAAATTTATGATACGATTTTAGAAGTGGCGGAGGCGAGAAAAAGAACGCCCGACCCCAAAGAACTGGAAGATTTTATCAAAAAAATCGCGCGCGCCCACAAACCGTTAAAAGCCAGGGGCGTACGGCATCCTTATATTTTCGGCATTAAGCAAACCGGAACCGAACCGCCGACTTTTGTCATTACCATCAAAGAAAAAACTTCGGTGCACGATTCGTACTTAAAATTTTTGTCCAAAAAAATCCGCGAAGAATTCGGCTTTCCCGGCACGCCGATTGTGATTGGGATAAATCATATTTCAATATAAATTTATATTTGTAATAAAATCATATGAAGCCATTCGTGCCTGACAAATTACCTCTTGAAAAAATAAATTGGGAAAAATTCGTTCATCTCATAGGAAATGCACGAGCAGAAGTTGCTCACTTTAACGGTGTGCTAGAAAGTATGCCTAATCCCGCAGTACTTTTATCTCCATTAACTACTCAAGAAGCGGTATTATCTTCAAAAATTGAAGGTACCCGCGCTACACTTCAAGAAGTCTTAGAATATGAGGCTGACCCTAGACAGAAAACTGAAAAATATAATGATATTCAAGAAATTTTAAATTATCGAAAAGCGATGGATTTTGCTGTAAAAGAATTAAATTCCATACCACTATCATCAAGATTAATAAAAAATATTCACGATATCTTATTGAACAGCGTGCGTGGACAAAATCAAGATAGGGGTAATTTTCGCAGAATACAAGTCCATATCGGCCCAGATAATAATATAGAACACGCTTCATATGTGCCACCAATAGCAAGTAATATCCCGGAGCATATGTCCAATTTGGATAAATATTTTCATTACGACGAGAAGGATCCTCTTGTTCAACTTGCTATTGTTCACGCACAATTTGAAATTATTCATCCATTTAATGATGGCAATGGCCGCGTTGGCAGAATTTTAATGCCGATTTTTTTATATTTTAAAAAAATTCTGTCTAGCCCGATGTTTTATCTAAGCGCATATTTTGAATCACACCGAGAAGAATATTATAAAAAATTATTGGGCATATCACAAAAAGGAGATTGGGAAGGATGGATTGAGTATTTTTTAAATGCTGTTATAGAACAGTCAAGGGATAATATAAAAAAAGCTAAGGCCATACATGAACTATACAATATAAAAAAGGATAAAATAGTGGCATTAACCCATTCGCAATTTGCCATTAAAGCCTTGGATTTTTTATTTTCATTTCCTATATTCTCCAGTTCGCAATTTATAAAACAATCCAGGATACCAAAGCCAACCGGCATGAGAATATTAAAATTATTGGAAGGCGGAACTGTTATCAAAAAAATCGGGAAAGGGGCGGGAAGGACGCCTAGCACATATATCTTTACTAAATTAATACACATTGTAGGATAGTTAGCGTGTCATATAAAATTGACAAATAATGTTGTGTATCATAAAATTAAATATATGATACACTAATTATGTAGCGTATCACGAATAAAATAAATCATATGAAACTAATCATTGGCTTAGGAAACCCTGGAAAAAAATATTTGCATACGCGCCACAACCTCGGCTTCATGGCTCTTGATTTTTTGCAAAAAAATTCCGGCGCGCCGGATTTCAAGATGAATAAAAAATGCAACGCGGAAATTATCAAAACCGATGAAATTATTTTTGCCAAGCCTCTTACCTTTATGAACAATTCGGGAGAGGCGGTTGCCAAGCTTTTATCTTTTTTCAAACTCACGCCCGCCGACCTCGTTGTCGTCCATGATGACTTGGACTTGGATTTCGGAAAAATAAAAATCGGCGCGGGACATGGCGCGGCCGGACACAATGGCGTAAAATCAATTATTGACTTGCTCGGCACCAAAGATTTTAACCGCATCCGTATCGGCGTCGGCCGTCCGCCGGCGCATGTTCCCCCCGAAGATTACGTCCTGCAAAATTTCCCTCCCGCCGAATCAAAACAACTTCCCGATCTATTTAAAAAAATCTCCGCCTAACGGAGATTTTTTTGTTTTTAGAATTTAATGCTTTTTACAATCTGCATAATTTCCGTCAAACTCGGATCTGCGGTGGCGATATGCCAATATATACTATCAACATAATAATCTCCGGATGTCCCAAAATCTCCGGATTTTCCCGATTGAAATAATTGTGCCGGATATCCCCCAATCATAGCATTCTTTATAACCGTAGTGCCGGCTTTAACCAAAATATCCATTCCTTTTTTATCCGCATCCCAATCCTTTTTATTTTGAGAAACAAAGACTACCGAAAGGTAAGGATTTTCTCTATAAACATATATATCATTGTTTTCATTATAACTCACCTTCCATCCCGGAAGAACAAGAAATGACACTCCGGCCGTTGCAGCACTGAAAGTTTTAGCTGTTTGAGACGTATTAAGCTCATTGAAACCAATTTCTATGTTCTTATATAAATCCTGATCAGTGCCGATATCATTTTGCGCACCACTTGCACTTTCATTGTTTGGGACGTTATTAGTTGTACCGCTACCCGTTATATCAACGTTATTCTGCTGTGCTTTTGGATTTAAAATCCCTTTTTGTTGCAATAAATAAACTCCCCCGCCGGCCACTAAGGCCGTAATTACAATAACCAATAAAAACTGTATTTTTTTATTCATAATAATAAAATATTAATTGTTATTTTTTCGACCCTTCCTTCTATTGTACCCCCCCCCGACGCAAAAATACAAATTTTACTTTTGCAAATACTCTTTCCAAAAACTTTTCAAATATTCCGCCGCGCCGCAGTTGGCGTGAAAAAAATCTTGCGCCCGCAAAAGATAATTATCGCGTATCATCACGGCGGAACTTATTCCCTTTTTATTGTCGTTCAAACAACAGCCGTCCATGCCGTAAATTTTTACCGGCACGCCCGAGCCCTTGAAACATTTTTCTTCGCCATAAGATTTTTGGGCGTAAGCCGGATTTTCAAATTCCACAACTTCCAAATTGTCAATCAAAACCATTTCATCCGCCGCCCCCTCTTGCTTGAATGGTCCGTTTAAAATATACGATTTGCCAAAATAATTTTCCTCGGAGGCCGGCTTTTCAATAATATCGCCGGTCCAGCCCAAGGTATTTGCGGCGGCATAAAGCGTTTGCCGCACACTATCAGAAGTTAACGGCGCGAAATTTTCTTTTTCACACCCCGCTCCCAATAATATTACTAATGCAAAAAATATCGCGAAGCGGTACACCTTAATTTGAAATTTGAAATTTGAAATTTGAAATTTTTTACTTATATCTTCCATAAATAATTTTTGTAAGTCCATTCTATTAATTTTTTCGCCTCGGTAAAACGCAAGTTCGCTCCGCCGCTTCCCAAGACAACCGCGATAATATTTTTATTTTTTTCTTTATTATAAATTTTCAAAATCAAATTGTAATCACTCTCTTCAATGTAGCCGGTTTTGCCGCCGATAATTTTGTAGTCGCCTGAATTGAACGAACTGGTCAAAAGCAAATCCGTACTGCGTATGATGCGCGCGGCGCCCGATCCCGCGGGGGTAAATTCATAAGACGCGGATTGCGTGGCGCGGCTGATGTTAGAATTGTAAAATGCTTCTCTGGCCAAAATAAAAAGGTCCGTGGCCGTGGATTCATTTTTGGCCGAGAGCCCGATGGGGTCGGCAAATTTTGTATTTTCCATTCCCAGTTCGGCGGCCTTGGCGTTCATAAAACTCACAAATTTTTCTTCCGGCAAGCCGGTGGAGCGGACCAGCGCGGCCACGGCGGAGTTTGATGAAGTCACAAGCGCGGCGTAAAGCAAATCTTTGGTTTTGACTTTGTCGCCGGAAATAAAATATGGGATGCTTCCTTCGCGATAATCGCGAGCTTCAATTTTTACATCTTTTTTCAAATCTCCATCAATATCAAACCAAACTAAAGCGGCCATCAGCTTGGTCAAACTGGCCATCGGATGTAAGAGCGTCGCGTCTTTTTGAAATAAAACTCGGCCCGTTCCTTCATCCATCACAATAATGCTTTTGGCGGTGAAATCAGAAACTAAAAGCTCGGGCGCGTCGCTTGGAAGATACGGCGAAACCCTGAGAGCCGGCGCAACATGCGGAAAAATGGAAACTTCCGGCCGGACATCGGCTTTGGCTTTGGCTGCAAAATTTTCCACGCCAAAATTATGGCCGCCGAATCCGGCAAAAACCGCCAAAATTAAAATTGTTTGAATAAAAAAATCCATAAACTATAAAATCCTAATCTACGAATGAATCCAAATCTACAAATTTCTACGAATACTGCATCCGAATAATTCGGATAAAATTCGTAATCTTATCCGCAGATTAGGATATATTTGTAGATTAGAATTTTGATCATCTTACTCTTTAGTTCTTTCCAGCAAATCCTGCAAATTTTTGTCCGCGTTTAGTTTGTCAAAATCCGGCAGCTTGCTTGTTTCGGTCAACCCCAAATATTTCAAAAAGTCATGCGTGATGCTGTATTTTTCCAGTCCCCCATCAGAACTTTTTTGTTCCACGAGTCCCCGAATCAAAAGATTACGCAAAATCATACTGCAATTGACGCCGCGGATCTGTTCCAATTCAAACTTGGATATCGGCCCGCGATACGCCACGATGGTCAGCGTTTCCAATTGCGGACGCGTCAACTCGCCGATAATTTCTTCTTTCAAAAAATCTTGGATCGTGCCGGCGCATTCCGGATTGGTGACCATCTGATACTTATCGTCAATAACCGCGATTTTTATTCCGCCGTCCGCGGCGTCATAGGCGGTTTTCAAATTTTTCAATTCCTGTTCCGCCTCCTCTTTTTTAACGCCCAAAATTTTGGCAATTCTATCCGTGGAAAACGGATTGCCGGAAACAAACAGCAAACTTTCTATTTTTGATTTGAGATGCATACATGGGGAAGCTAATTACGAATTTGGTACGAATATACGAATTACGAATAAATCAATTTTGCCGCAACTCATTTCTTAATTCGTAATTCGTATATTAGCGTTTTATTCGTAATTAGCTTCCATTATTATTTCTTATTGTAATATCGCTAAACAATTCATCCTGCTCCGCGGAAACAATCTTTTGCTTAATCAATTCCAACAATGCTAAAAAACTCACAATCACTTCTGTTTTATTTTTCGCGGATTTAACAAAGTCGCGGAAGCCAACTCTTGCTTTTTCCCCGATTCTCATTTTTAAATCATCAATTTTTTGCCTGATGGAAACAACGTTTTCTTTTATCTTTTTTTGGATATTGATAATCGGAGTGATGACGCGTAAAATCTCAGCGAATATATCTCGTAATCTGTTAGCCATTATTTTTTGGGCTTGCCCTGCGGAGCCTTGCTGTGCCGCTCCGTAGCCTTGTGCGGAGGGCGGGCGAAGTAGGGGCGGATAAAATCCCTTGGGAATGACAATCCGTTCGCGGGCGTACAGATAATTTTTATCTTTTATCATGCCTTCAATTTTTTTGGACGCGTCCAAAAATGATTTGTACAATTTCAGCTGGTCTTCCAGCCCAACGGCCTCGTCCTCTTCGTCCCCCCAAACCAAGTATGGCAAAAGGGATTTTGATTTTATGTAAATTAATTTTGAAGCCACAAGCAAAAAATCCGCCAATTCATCCAATGGTATGCCGGAGCTCTGATTTACGTATTGGACAAATTCGTCCGCAATTTTTGCCAAAGCAATCTGGTTGATATCCAAATTTTCCTGCTCTATAAGCTGAAGCAATAAATCCAGCGGTCCTTCAAATTTTTCCAACTTAACATTATACATATGGGAAGCTAATTACGAAT
>CAZFZQ010000020.1:0-5045 GCA_964522845.1 uncultured Gammaproteobacteria bacterium
GGAGGTGGCTGTAATCGGCCGGTGGGGGATGTTTTATTTTTATAATTTTTTATCAACCATTCTATATTTTTCCGGCTGTCGGAAACAGCTTTGGCGCTGACATCAGAACCGCAGATATTTTGAAAACCCAAAAGCGCGGCTTCCGCCAAAAATGTTCCGCTTCCGCAAAATGGATCCAGAAAGGTTTTTTTCTTTACTTCCTCCCTCTCTTTAGAGGGGAGGATTGAGGTGGGGTGCGGAGATATTGATACCCCCTCTGCCCTGCGGGCATCTCCCCCTCTAAAGAGCGGGGAGAGGTTCGTTAAATTTATCATTATTTTTGCCAATTTCGGCGGCGTCATTCCGGAAAAAAGATCGCGCGCCGGGCGCCGCATATCGCGGAATTCGTAATCCGCGAAGTCCTGCACCGCGACAGTTTTTGCGACCGTGACCTGGATTCCCGCCTTCGCGGGAATGACAGAGGGGGCGAATATAATGTTAAAATCAAATCCGCGCGTGAGCAACTTGTTTGTTTTTATGTA
Source organism: uncultured Gammaproteobacteria bacterium (assembly GCA_964522845.1). Classification (GTDB taxonomy): domain Bacteria; phylum Patescibacteriota; class Patescibacteriia; genus CAZFZQ01. Next base: position 522 of record CAZFZQ010000020.1, read on the forward strand.
GACGCTGGATAACGCAAGTTCGCGGGAGACGGCCCAGCGCGCTTTGTACCCCGCGTTTTTTAGGGCGCTTTTTATTTCTTTGCCCAGCCGGTCATATTTTTTACTGTCGCTATTTCCATAAAATGACATCCCGAAAAAAATTTTCTTATCTTTGTCTAATTTATTTAATTCTTTCAAAATGGCGTCTTTTACGTTTTGAAACGCGATATCCTCCGCCAAAACTTCCGCCAGTTTTGGCGTTCCGCCCAAGCGATCAATATCAATCTTTTCTTCGGAATCAAAAATGACCGATTCGTTTTGGCGGGAGATGTTTTTTAATCCCCGGTAAACCGCCTCAAGTTCAGCCAGAGATAATTCCCGGTTTTGCCCTAAAATTGCCAGATAACGCATATTATATATAATAGTAGCTTATAGGGAGGGTATTGCCAAATTTTTTATTATATGTTAAGCTATTCTTAATTATAAATTACATTATGTACGAACTGCTTTATATCATTCCGGCGATTTATGCCGAAGATGAGCTGAAAAATGTCATAACCAAAGTTGAAGCGCTTATTAAAGAAGAAGGCGCGGAAATAACAAAATCCGAAGTTGCCGGCAAGCTTAAATTTGCTTATCCCATCAAATCGCACACTGTGGGCTATTACGTGCTGGCGTTATTTAACGCGGAAGGCGATAAATTGAAACAGATTAATCGCGCTTTGCAATTGGAAAAAGATGTTTTGCGCCATATGATTACCACGGCATCGGCGTCCAAGAAGGAAGTAAAAATCAAAGAATACGCAGAAGTTGATCCGTCGGAAAGAAGATTCCAGACCCGACCGGCGCCGGTGGCAAGAGATAAAGACAGGGATAAAGATAAAATAAAATTGGAAGATATTGAAAAGAAATTGGATGTGCTGTTGGAAAAAGATATAATATAAAATTCCAATCTACGAATGAATCCCAATCTACGGATACCTACGGATAAATCATCCGAATAATTCGGATAAAATTCGTAATTTTATTTGTAGATTAGGATGAATTTGTAGATTAGGATTATGTTTATGGATTTGAATCGTGCGATGATTATCGGAAATTTAACTCGCGATCCGGAAATGAGAACCATTCCCAGCGGTCAGACGGTGGCAAATTTTTCCATGGCCACAAACCGTGCTTGGACCGGGACTGATGGTAAAAAGCAAACCGCGGTTGAGTATCATAATATTGTTGTTTGGGGAAAGCTCGCGGAAATTTGCGGACAATATTTGAAAAAAGGGCAAAAAACATACATCGAAGGCCGCTTGCAAACACGCGATTGGGAAGGCCAAGACGGAGTGAAACGCAGCCGTACGGAAATCGTGGCGGAAAATATGATTATGCTTTCTGCGGGAAAAGGTTTTGGCGCCCCGCAGAGCGGAGCCGGAACATTCCAACCGCAATCCCAAGCTGTTTCACAAGAACCGGTTTTAGAACCTCTCCCTGAAGCGCCCGCAAGACAAAACGGCGAAGAAGAAATAAAAGTAGAAGATATACCATTTTAATTACTATGCAAAATAATAATAAAGAAAAAAAAGTAACAAGAACCTGTTCGTTCTGCGTAAATAACGTTAAAGAGGTTGATTATAAAGATACGGATACGCTGAAACGATATGTTTCTTCGTATGGCAAAATTGTGTCTACGCGGCGCAGCGGCGTTTGTTCTAAACACCAGAAAAAACTTTCCAATGCCATAAAAAAAGCGCGCATCATGGGACTTTTGCCGTTCTTGGTGCAGTAAGTAAGGATAATGCGAATGGCGATGACGCCCACTAATAATGCAAATAATAAAAAAGCCCCGGATAAATTTTCCGAGGCCTTTTTATTAGAATTATTCGTGGCGCTACCGTGCATTCGCGTTATCCTTATTCTGCACCGCGTCCCAGATTTTTTTGCGCAGAGTGGCCATTGATTTTGGATTTTGCCGCAAATAATCTTTTGCGTTTTCACGGCCCACGCCGAATTTTTCTTCGCCGAAAAGATAAGTGTTGCCGGATTTTTCTATAACATTTTCCGCCACGCCTACATCCAGCATATCGCCGGAAATGGAAATGCCTTCGTTATACATAATATCAAATTCGCAGGTGGTGAACGGCGCGGCAACTTTATTTTTGACGACTTTCACTTTAACGCGGTTGCCGATAATTTTTTCCGCTTGTTTGATTTGCGCGGCGCGCCGGACTTCAATCCTGACGGAGGAATAAAATTTGAGCGCCATGCCGCCGGTTGTTGTTTCCGGATTGCCGAAGACGATGCCGATTTTCATTCTGGTCTGGTTTATGAAAATTACTACGGTTTTACTTTTGGAAATAACTCCGGCCAATTTGCGCAGCGCCTGGGACATCAACCGCGCCTGAAGTCCCATATGAGAGTCGCCCATATCGCCTTCAATTTCCGCCTTGGGAGTTAAAGCCGCCACGGAATCAATTACAATAACATCAACGGCGTTGGAGCGGACAAGCGTGTCTACGATTTCCAGCGCCTGTTCGCCCGTGTCCGGCTGTGAAATATACATTTTATCAACTTGAACGCCGATTGTTCTGGCGTAATCAGGATCAAGCGCGTGCTCCGCGTCAACGAAGGCCGCGGTGCCGCCAAGCTTTTGCACTTCGGCCACGATGTGCTGGGCAAGGGTTGTTTTGCCCGAGGCCTCGGGTCCGAAAATTTCTATAATTCTTCCCCGCGGCACGCCGCCCACGCCCAGGGCCAAATCCAAGGAAAGGCAGCCGGTCGGCACCACTTCCACTTCCATCCGTTTGGCTTCGCCCAATTTCATAATTGAGCCCTCGCCATACCGTTCTTTTATTTGGCCCAGAGCGGTTTGGAGCGCGCTGAACTTTAAGTCCTCCTCTTTTGATTCTGCTTTTGGCATATACGCAGGTTGATAGGTGAATAGGTTGATAGGTGAATAGGTTTAAAACCTAACGACCTAATAACCTAACGACCTAATAACCTATTTAATTTCAAGCACCACTTTCCTCCAAATCACGTTTTCTTTGCTATACCTCCTTACTCCTGATATTTTAATAGTGTTTAAACCTTTTTGCAAATTTATTTCTTTGGAAAACCCGCCGTTTTTGTCAAGAATCACCCGCTCGCCATTTATGGAAACATCCGTTCCGGCTTGGGTATATCCATGCACGGAAACAATTTTCGCGTTAGAGACGAAGCCCTCGGCCGGGGAATAAATCGTGATTTCCGGCGGCAAAAATATTTTATTTATTTTATATCCCAAAAAACCGACGAATCCCAAAACCAAAACAATGGCGAGCGCGGTTTTGATGACGCGGGGGACGACGACGAGCGGCCCGCGAGTGATAATTCTTTCCGCATATTTTTTTTCTTTTGATTTTATTTCCAGTTTTATAATGTAGGGCTTGGCGTCAATGCCAAAAAATCCCAAGTATTTTTTAATGATATTTTTTACATATAAAACATCGGGCAACATTTTTATGTTGCCCTCCTCCAATGCCCGCAAATATTTCAGCGGTATTTTTGTTTTGCGATGGATATTTTCCAGCGAAACGCAGCGCGACTTTCTGACGCTTTGCAATTCCTGGAATACATCATCCGTTTCCAGCAATAATCTTTTCTGAAAGACCATAACCAAAATATTTAATATTTTTCCCCTTCTTCCTCTTCCTCCACCGCAAATTCTGATATTTCAGTGGGTTGCGTTTGCGGGGCAAAGTCGCCTTTTGTCATTAAAATATCTCTGGGTTTGGCGCCTAGAGCCGGACCGATAACGCCCTGTTTTTCCAAAATATCCAAGATGCGCGCGGCGCGAGCGTAGCCCACCGAGAGCCGCCGCTGTAAAAGCGAGGCCGAAGCCTTGCCCGCGGACATTATTGTTTCCATGGCGTCGGGAAGCAGGGGATCGGCGTCATCGCCTTCCACCGTGAGTCCTGAGGCCAATTGGATTTTTTGTTTTTCCACGATATTTTCGTCATAAGACGATTTGCCATAAGTGTCTTTTAAGTGGTTCACAACTTTTTTAACATCTTCTTCGCCAACGTAGGCGCCTTGCAGGCGTTTTGGTTTTGACAGATCGCTCGTGGTGAACAGCATGTCGCCGCGCCCCAAGAGTTTTTCCGCGCCCGAGGTGTCCAAAATGGTGCGCGAATCAACCAGCGAGCCCACGGAAAAAGCGATGCGCGAGGTGATATTGGCTTTGATGAGGCCGGTGATAACGTCCACCGACGGCCGCTGGGTCGCAACCACAAGATGAATGCCCACGGCGCGCGACATTTGCGCCAAGCGGATGATACAGGCCTCAATTTCCGCGCCCGAGGCGGCCATCAAATCCGCCAATTCGTCAATCACTATAATAATGTAAGGCAAGGGTTCGCGCGCCCCGCTGTTATAAGAGCCGATGTCGCGGCAATTGGCGTGCGACAAAACATCAAAGCGGCGCTCCATTTCGCCGATGGCCCACTTCAGGGAGTTCACGGTTTTTTTCACGTCGGTAATGACTTTGTTTTCACCATAAAGACAGTCCGGTGTCCG
>CAZFZQ010000020.1:5055-13279 GCA_964522845.1 uncultured Gammaproteobacteria bacterium
GTCGGTAATGACCGGCGTGAGGAGATGCGGCACGCCGTTATAGACCGGAAACTCCACGCGCTTTGGATCAACCAAAATAAATTTTAAATCGTCCGGGCTGTTGGAAAAAAGCAAACTTAAAATGATGGCGTTCAAGCAAACCGATTTTCCCGAACCCGTTGAACCGGCCACAAGCAGATGCGGCATTTTATTGATGTCCGCGATCCAGGATTTTCCAGCCACATCAAGCCCCAGCGCGAAGGTGAGGTTGGTTTTTCGGCTGCGAAATTCTTGGGAGGCCAAAAGATCGCGCAAGTAGACAATGGCCACGCTCTGATTCGGCACTTCTATGCCCACGAGCGATTTGCCGGGAATGGGCGCTTCAATGCGGATGGGATGCGCGGCCAAGGCCAGCGCCAAATCGTTGGAGAGCGCGGTGATTTTGACAAGTTTCACGCCGTCTGCCGGTTTTAAAGTATATTGCGTTACTGTCGGCCCCACGCTATATGCGCCCATTTCCACTTCAAGGCCGAAATTGCCCAAGGTTTTTTGAATTATGGCCATGCGGTTTATAATGTCGCCGGCCACGGGCTTTTCCGATTTTTTATTCAAAAGTGAAAGGGGAATCTCCACGCGCAACCGGCGGGGCTTTGGCGGTGCGGCCGGAGCCGGAGAGTCCTCCCCACCCTTGTATTCAAGGGGGGGGTTGGGGGGGGGATTCTTCTCCTCTTTCTCGCCTTCGCCTTCTGCAATTTCCGCGATTTCTTTTTTGTCAAAAGCCGGATTGTTTTTTATTCCTATAATTGTCAGATATAATTTTTGAAAAATCTTAGCCGCGCCGACAAATATGAAATTTATAATATTTATTATCGTATGAATGGAAGTGTTAAAAATAATAACCAGTGAAATCAAAAGCAGGGCAAAAGTTATCATGGCGCCGCCGGCAAAGCCCACGTACTTTAATAATGGAAAGCTTAAAATCAATCCCGTGTAGCCGCCGCCTTGCCCCAGCTGGCTTGCCAAAAGCAAATCGGTTTTGTGATAAGCGATCAGATGCACCAAGCCGCCTAAGCTACAAAAAAATAAAAGCAGTCCGGCCACGGTTAAAATTTTTACGTCTCGTTTTAAGAAAATCAGCGTGGCGAAAACGAGAAGCGAGGCGCCGAAGACCGGCCGCAAAGATCCGAAAACAGCGGCCAGCGCGCCATCCAAAATTCTCCCGGCTTGTCCGGCGGAATTAAAAAAAGATAGAAGCTGCAGCACGCCCAAAGCCAAAAGAAAAATCACAAGAATTCCGCGCTTGGCCTCCGGATGAAGTTCCAATGATGGCGGTTCGTAAGCGTAGATGCGTTTTTTGTAATGCCTGGGTCTGCCCATATAAAATAGAAGACATGATATTGCCCTAATGAAAGTATATCATTTACGATTCAACTATTCCAATAAAAATGTATCACAATCCTCACGATCGTGAGAAACGTGATACATTTAAGTAAGTTTAAAAAATGATTTTAGTTCGTTTTCGCGATTAATGCCATCGGCAGTAATGGAAAAAAGAAATCTATGCACGCGGATTGTTGTTAAAAAATTCGTAAATGCCGCGGGCGGAGGAAATGGCGTGATCCAAACGCTTTTTTGCAGCTGGTAAAAATTCAGTTCGCCTAATTTTTGCCGCAAAGTATCGCGCTTGCGCCTCTGATCTTCCGGAATATCAAAAATTAAAATTCTCCATCGTCCGTCCCATTTTATTTTTCCCGCGCCGAATTTTAAGAGTTCAATAAAGTTTAATCCTTTTGGCGTCAGTTTAAAAAAATTTTTATTGTTCGCTTTTGAAATTTCAAAATATCCGCAATCGCTCCATCGCCGCAAGATCATTCTTGCTCTGGGAATTGTGGTGTTGAATATTCTTGACCAAATGACGAGCGACATATCTTCTCCCGCGCATTTTAGGCCGCCCAAAAAATCCAACAGAATTTCATTTTTTAATAAAGGCTTGAATCTTATATTTTTTAACATATTTTTATAAAATAATTATAACGCAAATGCTACGATCGTAGCAAACGTGTTATTTTTTTGATGTGAAAAATTGAAAATAAAATGTATCACGTTTCTCACGATCGTGAAGATTGTGATACATTTTATTATGGATGTTTTTTCGATTTTTTTAGCACTAATTTTTTAATGTTAAATTATTTTTAAATTTTTGAAATAAAAAAAGCAGTTCCGATGTTTTGGAACCGGCGGCTTGTCCCGCGACTCGTCCCGCAAAGCTTTAGCGGCGTGGGAAGCTCTTGGGCTGCCAAGAGCGAAGTGGGAGGGTGGGGCGGGACTGATAATTTGCGGTTTGATAGTTTTTGGAAAAAAAACGCTCCGGCGTGATGCTCGGAGCGGGTAGGGGTGGGTTAGTTGGCGCGCTGGTTGCGCTGGTGCTCGCGCAGGCGCTTCTCGAAGGAGGGCTTCTTGTCGCCCTTCTTTTGCAGGGGGGTGGTGTCGCCCTTGGTGCGAAGGGCACCAAGGATCCATGCGAGGATCTTGGAGAGCATTGGTCACTCCTTTTCTACTTCCTGCGTTGCTTGAGCTTGCGCGCCATTTTCTGGCGCTTCTTGGCTTTCTTGGAGGTGCCGGTGCCGGACTGGTTGGTTTCCCCGCGATTGGGGATGGAATCCAGCCACTCCTTCTGCTCCTCCTCTCGCGAAGTGCGGTTCTTGGTCGCGCTCTGTTTGCGTTTGCGCTCGGTCGCGAGCCGTGCTTCGCGCTCCTCGTCGGTCTCCTGGCGGTTCTTGGACAGGCCGCCTCCCACATTCCTGCGGGTGGCCTTGACTGCGGACTCCGCCGTCTGCTTGAGCAGATCCACAAGTGTCTGAGACAACCCGCCGTGCAACTCGTCGCAGTAGGTGGGGGCGACTTGCATTCCGAACTCGGCCACGAACTTGGCCGGTCCGCACTCGCGCCAGCATTTCTTGCACTTCATTGCTTTTCTCCTTGTTGGGGTTGGGTTGTTGAGGAGCATTAAATTTCTAAAATCAATTGAATCTACTTTGCCGTTTTTCTTTAAATCTTCTGATAACTGCGTTACTGTTAAGATTTGCAAAAAATAATTTAACTAATAGACTCAATTGGTTTTAGAAATATTTCGCATAAGTTCATAACTGGATTCTGGATCCCGCATCAAGTGCGGGATGACAGAGGGGGTGGTTGTGAACTTGTGTGAAAGCCCTACGCGAATGGTAGGGCGGGTTGGACTGTTTGGCTACTCAGCCGTTGCGGCTGATTCGGCCAGACAGTTATGTAAAGGTACTACTTGTTGTCGGTGGGGGCGGAGAGGGTGGCGAGGGTCGCGGCGAAGGGGGTGTGCGAGAGCGGCTGCTCGTCGCCGATTGTGACGCCGGTCGTGCCGACCGTCTCCACGGGGACGGGTGCCTCCGGGGTCTCGAGCTCGTTGTCGTCGTTCGCGCCATCGCCGAGCTCGATCTCCGGCGGGGCGGCCTCGGGCCGGCCGTTGTTCTGGCCGTCCTCGTCCGACTTGCGCTGGAGCTTCTGGCGGGGGGTCTTGCTCTTGTCGCCGTTGCCGTTCGTCGGCTCGGGGTTGGGGGTGGGGGTGGGGTTCTCGTCGCCGTTGCGCTTGGCCTCGTACTCGGCCTGGCGCTCGGCCTGGTAGCTCACCGCCTTCTCCAGCGACTGGAGGCGGTGGGCCTTCCAGAATGCCAGCTCGGACTCCTTGTCTCCGAGCTTCAGAAGGCCCATCTCCTGCGCCACCACCTTCATGGTGACGGCCTCGTGGTGGAACATCACCACGATACCCTCGGCCGTCTGGCCAAGGAGTCGTCCGTCCGCGGTCCGGAGGCGCACGACGATCTTGGCGCACATCCAGTTCGGCAGGACCTTGTCGGTCTTGGAGATGTGGGTGTCGGAGAGCTTTCCGTGGAAGATGGAGCCCTCCACGGCCGACCGGATCTCGGTCTCCTCGGGATCGCTGTTGCCGAAGAGGTAGATTAGCGAACGGGACGACAGGATGTCCCGGTCCTTGTCCGAGACGACCCACTTGTCCGACCTGGTCTTGAAGCCCAGAGCGGTGAGCTCTCCCTTCAGGGCCTTGCGGTGGAAGTTCTTGGCCTTCTCGATCCGGGCCTTCCGCTCGGCCTCGCGCTTGGCGTCCTCCGCCTCGCGCTCCTCGTTCTTCTTGTTCATGTCCTTCACGTCCGCCGGGTCCATGACCAAGGAGAAGAGGTCGTCCACGGCCGCGATCTTGATCGCAGCCTGACGGTCGCGCTCGGCTTGCGCCTCGCGCTCCTTCTTCTCGGCCTCGGCCTTCTTGGCCTCGCGCTCCTCGTTCTTCTCGGCCTCGCGCGCGTCGCGCTTGGCCTTCTGGTGGATCCAGCTCTCCTCGGCCACCATGAGCGGCACGAAGAGATCGGGGACGATGTAGGGTTTTTCCTTCGTCCCCCACAGGGTCGACGGGGTGCTGATGTCCGGCGCGGCGAAGACCGCCTCGAACTTCTTGGCCACTTCGGAGTCGGTGCTGGCGAGCGCGTAGCCCGTCGGTCCCTTCTCTTCCATGACCTTGATCAGCCCCAGCGTCTTGCCCAGCAGGTTCAGCTCGGCGAGACGCTTCTTGTCCTTGGTCTCTCCCATCATGCCCTTCACGACGCCGAGCATGGCATCGTTGGGGCAGTCGGCGATCCTCAGCCGACTGACGAGGAGCTTCCGAACGAACCACAGGCGCTGGACGTTGATCGTCTGAGCCTGGTCCTTCTCCATCTCCTGCCCGTCCAGGGTCCTGAGGCTGCTGTTCTTGGTCTCGTTGGTGGACATGACACTTCCTCTTTCTTGGGCATTTGCCCATCTTGTTGCCGGTAATGATGTTTTGTTAAAGTTGGGAAACTGGCTACCGGCCCGCCAATCTCCTTATCCCATTTTAGGATTGCTCACATCATAGCATATATTTTGATTTTTGTCAAGTGCTATTTATAGCTTTTTGGCTAAAATTACACAAAATTAAAAACCGCGCTCTTTTGGAACGCGGGGTTAGGACACTAATCTAATGTTTAGATTTCGATTCTTTGGCCCATTATGGGTTTGACAATCCTTGTCCTATCGCCCAGAAGGTGTTGAAGTTCCCCAACCGAGTTATTCAGGAAGTGGTAGGGGAGAAGCCGCTTGGGCCGCTTGGCTTCCGCAATCAGCTTTAGGTCGCCGCCCAAACCATGGCTTTTCACGTGCAGTTTGGCTTCGGACACGTTCCAGGTTGGGTGCAGGCCGAGAACATTGGCTTGTCCTTGATGAACGAAAACTTCTGCTCCTTGGTTCACGGCCTCAGTTAGGAGTTCTCGCATCACCTGGACTTTGGCCTGGAAAAAGGCCTTATTTTCATTCGGAATCAAGGAAGATGAAAGATACAGTCGGTCGCCCGGCCGAAGATCTTCGCTTTTTACGAGCCGATGGATGAATGAACCTTCTTCCGCCTGGTTGCCGGTGCCAAAGACAACGTGCGTCTTTGGGTCGTCCACCTCAACCATTTTCAGCTTGTATTCGCTGTTTTTCCGCTGAAGCCGTTTCTCAAGGATGTGGGCGGTGCTGTGCATTGCCCAGCCCTCAAAGCTGACGTTGATGTCCGCGCCGTACAGCAGTTTCCATAGATTAAGCATCCGGTCAATGTTTGCGGAATTCATGAACACATAATGCGTGACTTCCTTTTCCGGTTTCTGCCGGATCAAGTCAAAAAGAGAAAGCACGACCGGGCCTTCCGGCTCGCTTATGCCTTTATGACGGGCATAGAGAACATCCGTGACCAGAAGGTCAACGTCTTGGACTTTGCGCAATTGATCCAGATTTGTTTCTCGCGTTTCTTCGGTCATTCCCGTGAGTTTGTTGTCGCTCATATGGGTAATGGTTTTGTCAAAAACCGAGATGTCAAATCCGAATGAACCGATGACACTATGCGTACATTGCCGCGGGATGAGATGAACTGGTCCGATATCAAATGGCTCGCCGTCCTGGAAGGTGTGGGTCTTAATCTCTTCCATCTTCACGCCTTGTTTTTTTGCCATGAGCTCCAAAAACAGAAGGGCGTCTTCGGAAAGATGAACCATTGCTCCGGATTCGCGGGCTACAAGCGGCACGCCGCCCAAGTGGTCAAAATGCGGGTGAGTGATAACGATATCATTGATGTTTCTCGCATTTGGGATTCTCAAGAATCTTTTGCGAGCTTCGTGTTCGGTTTGGTCTGAAGTGGGAGCGGGATTTCCGCCCAAGTCCATCAGGAATGAGTAGGTTTTGCCGTTGTTGTCAATGGCTTCATAAAGAAATGAAGTGTCGGCGGTTTCATAGACTCCGCCCAGCGGTGTTACGAAGACTTGTTCCTTCTTTTGTCCCGGCATGGCGGGCTTCCTTTCTAATGTTAGGTTGAATTTACAAGGTGCGGTTTTTTGTTGCTTGGAGCTTATATTAGCACGGATTAAGATGTTTGTCAAGTTGAAGAAAAAAAAGAAGCCGAAGTATCGTAGTGATTACTTCGGCTTTGATGCAAAAGGGCGTGGGGGTTAGAGCGGGCGGGCGACGAAGGAGCCGTCTTCGGCCGTGAGGGAGTAGCGGGGGTGTTCGTGCGGGGCGCGCGCCGTGAGATTCACGACCGTTGTGTCGTTGGGGTTCTGCCAGATGTAGGCCTGGCCATAGACCGGAGCGGTGAGCTCGGCGGGGACGGAGGGCAGGCAGGGGGTGTAGGTCGTGGGCAGGCGGGTGTAGGTGGCGTTGACGATCCACTTGCTCTTGGGCTTGAAGTTCCTCTTGTCCTTGGAGGGCGAGGGGAGCTTCTCGTACCAGTGGATGTCGGCGAGCGCGTAGCCGGCGGCGAGGAGCGACTGCTCCAACTCCGCGACCGTGACCTTCTGCTCCGCGAGCACCTGCTCGCCCGTGGTCACGAGGCCTTCCATCAGGCGGCTACGCTCCATGAGCTCGGGGCGTCCGGCGTCCAGCGCTTGGCCAATGTGCTTGGCGTCATTGGCCTCGCGCGTGCGGGTCGCCTTGTCCGGGATGCCGGCGGGAACGAGGTTGCGGTTGGACAGCGAGAAGCTGACGATGACGGTGTTCTGCAGGTTGAGCGACATGGTGTTGCCTCCTTGTTGGTTAGACGTGGGATTTTCCCACATCTTCATTATCTTGCAGGTAGTATAGCACACTTTAAGGATTTTGTCAAGTCCCCATACAAAAAATCCGCTAAAATAAGCGGATTTTTTGACTTCTTTTCACTGGCTGGAGGACTCAACGTGGGTGTGGGTGAGAATTTAAAAAGATCTCGTTTGTTTTACACCCAGGAGTACCCCCAACCGGTGGAAAGAAATGATGTATTGCCGGTAAACTGGAGGCAGAAATTGCTTAAGCTACCCGAAGGCGCAAAAGCCAAAGAATTCAGCCGGCACCGTCTAGCTAGAGGCCGGACAGGCCCATTTGAATGCCCCACAGATCTCACCCCATGCTTAAAGAAGAGAGATCCTCCTAACCTCCATTTTACCGACAACAAGCACAAAATCGGTTTTCAAAGTATTAAAACACAGCATAACACACTTTTTAATTTTTGTCAAGGGCACCTCTTATTCCTCCCTCTTGGTAATCCAAGGGGGAGGTGGCCTCTTGGCCGGTGGGGGATATTAAAAAATTCTTCTTGAATCCCCCATCGCCCCCGCGGACGGGTGCACTTCCCCCTTGGATTACCAAGAGGGAAGATGAGAGCTGGGGATAAGTTAAAAACACATCCCAAAATCGCATATATTTTTTTGCAATTTTAGATGAAAATTTGCTCTTGACAGCTTTTTTATTATATGTTATTCTCTATATGAATATAGTAGTTTCTCTTAAAAAAGACATTCTCGTGTCTTATAAAATTTCTCTAAAATAACATAAGAATAAACTGAAAACCTCTCTGCCTGCAGCGCGAAGCTCGCCTCGAGCGAAGTGCTGTGGATAACGAGAGGAAATTTTTTTGCATCAATTTATATCGTCAACAGCCAACAGCTAACCGACAACAGCTTGAAATCAATAAAATATTCAATTTTGCTGTAGTCCGTAGTCCGTGGCCCGTTGTCTCATTTTATGCAATTTCGCCGCCTTGCCCCCAAGACCTCAAAGCGCAAATATTTTGGTAAAGCCCACGATGCCATTCCTCAGCCGAATTTGATAGAAGTGCAAAAATATTCTTATAACTGGTTTTTGAAAACCGGCATTAAAGAATTGTTTCACGAAATTTCTCCAATCC
>CAZFZQ010000021.1:0-13226 GCA_964522845.1 uncultured Gammaproteobacteria bacterium
AAATAATAGGGATGCTAATTACGAATAATTTACGAATATACGAATTACGAAAATAATTATGGAAAAAGAAATTTATAAAATTGATGCCGCTGGCCGCGCGCCCGGAAGAGTGGCCTCCGAAATGGCCAAGGTTTTGATGGGCAAAAACAAAGCCGATTATTTGTCATATAAAGATAATGACGGGATTATTGAAGTTTCGGGCGTGAACAAAATGAAAATTACCGGCAAAAAAATGGAACAGCATACCTATTACAGCTACAGCGGATACGCCGGCGGTTTGAAAAGAAAGTTAATGAAAGATGTCACGCCGGAATTTGTTTTGCGCCACGCGGTATTTTCCATGTTGCCCAGGAATGGCCAAATCAAGGCGAGAATGAAAAGAATAAAATTTGTATAAAATAAATTTATGGCAGAAGAAAAATTGGTCAAAGAAAAGAAAGCGGCGGTGAAAAAAACAGTCGAGAAAAAACCTCGCGTGAAAAAACCGGCCGTGAAAAAAGAAAAGCCGGTAAAAGCGGAGGCGCAAGTTTTGGAAACCGCGGAAGCGCCGGAAGCGAAAGTCAGTATCATCCCAAAAGAAGAAGCTGCGGATGAAAAACGCAAGCCCGGATTTTTGCAAGCCGTCGGACGCAGAAAAGAATCTGTCGCGCGCGTGAAAATGTTTAAAAACGGCAAAGGCGCCGCTACCGTGAACGGCAAAGACATAAAAGAATATTTTGGTTCCGATCTTTTGGTTGATTTGGCTTTAGGCGCGTTAAACAACGTGAGCCAGTTGAACAAGATCGATATTTCAGCCAAAGTTTCCGGCGGCGGAAAAAAATCCCAAGCCGAATCTATCCGGCTGGGAACTGCCAGGGCGCTTTTGCTTTTAAATCCTATTTTTAAGAAAAACTTGCGCAAGGTTGGATTTTTAACCCGCGATCCGAGAATGAAAGAAAGAAAGAAATTCGGCCTGAAGAAGGCTCGCAGAGCTCCGCAGTGGGCAAAACGTTAAAAACAAAAATCCCCCGAAAGGGGGATTTTGAATTGAAAAATTCCGCTAAAAATGGTAAGATCTATTTATAAAATATGGAACATTCTGCCGGAAGGATAGTCAAAAATACCATTATTTTTACCGCCGCTCTTTTAGTCCAAAAGATTATTGCTTTTGGCAATTTTTTATACCTGTCGTCAAATCTTTCGCCATCGGTTTTGGGAGGCTATGTTTGGGCGCTATCTTTTACCACCATGTTCGGTATTATTTCCGACCTCGGGCTCTCATATATTTTAATTCGCGACGCGTCCAAAGATCAAAAAGACGATGAAAAATATTTTCAAAATGTTTTGGGGCTGAAATTACCGCTTATCGCCGCCGCGCTCATATCATGTCTCGCGGTTCTTTTTGCCACCAAGAGCGATCCGCAAGTTATCGCCTTGGTTTTGCTTTCATCCGCGCTTATGGTTTTTGACGGTTTTAGCATTATATTTTATTCTTTTTTGCGCGCCAAGCAATTATTGTCTTACGAATCATTGGGCGTTATCGGTTTTCAAATAATTTCTTTTGCCGGCGCGGTCATCGCCCTTATGAACGGAAAAAATATTACGGGCGTGATGGCGGCCCTGGCTTTTGCCGGATTTGTCAACTGCCTATATTCCGGAATAGTTTTCCGGAAAAATTTTAAATTTAAATTCCGCCCGCGGTTAGAAAAAAATATGGTCGCGTATTTTTTCCGCCTGATGCCGGCTTTCGCGCTCTCGGGAATTTTTGTGCGCATTTATAACGCGTCTGACTCCGTTATTTTGGGATATATGAAAGGCGACGCGGCTGTGGGATTATTCAGCATTCCGGCTAAAGCCGTCACGGCTTTCCAGGCGCTGATTCCCGGAGCTTTCGCGGCCACGATTTATCCTTCCATGGCCAATTTTTATGCCACCTCGCGCGAAAAATTAGTTTCTCTTTTTGAAAAATCATTCAATTATTTATCGCTTATTGCCGCGCCTTTGGCAATCGGATTATATGTTGTCGCCGAACCGGTTATGCAATTTATTTGGCCGAAATATATTGGCGCGGTCTCAACTTTCCAGATTATGGCGCTGGCCCTGCCCTTTATATTTTTAGCATTTCCCACGGGACACCTATTGCGCGCTTGCGACAAACAAAATATAAATACGGTAAACCGCGGAATTATCATGCTGCTTTCGGTAGTGTTAAACCTTATTTTAGTTTATTATTACGGAGTTTTCGGCGCGGGCATCACATTTTTAATCGTCAATATTATTTTGCTTGCCGCGGATTTAGTCTATGTGGGTAAAATTATTGATTACAGTCGGAAAAATATTATCTGGTATAATTTTAAAGTTTTGCTGGCGTCATTTTTAATGGCCGTATCGGTTTTGGCATCATTAAAATATTTGGCGTTTTATTTTGCCATTGTGATAGGCATTATAATTTTTATTATAGCATGTTGGGCGCTCAAAATTTTAAACAAAAAAGAACTGTCTTTTTTGGTGGAGAGTATAAAAGTTAAAAAAATTACCAAAGATGAAGACATTGCTGATCACAATTGATTATCTCCCATCAACCGGCGGCGTGGCGCGGTATTTGGAAGGATTTAAAAAAAAATACGGATGTGATATTCTTGCTCCGCAATATTCAGAGGAAAAAGAGGGGATAATCAGAAAAATGTTATTGTGGCCGCTACCTCCCAAGTGGCTGCCGCTTTTGTTTTGGGGATTATTTTACGCGCGGAACTATGACGAAATTGTCGTAAGCCATATTTTACCCGCCGGGTATGTGGCGCTCCTCGCAAGAAAACCCTACACTGTTATTTTGCATGGACTGGATATCGTTAACGCGTCAAAAAACAGATGGAAAAGATATTGGGCTAAAAAGATTTTGAACCGCGCGGAACGGATTGTGGTAAACAGTAAGGCAACGGGCGAGCTTCTCCGCAAACTGCTCGGCGATTTATATAATTATGATATTGAATATCCTCGCATTAGCCCCTTAGATAAACCGCAAAAAGATTTGCGGGTTGAATTTCCCGGCAAAAAAATTATTTTATCTTTGGGGCGGCTTGTGGCGCGCAAAGGGCAGGCAAAAATTTTACGCCTGATGCCGCGCATACTCCAAGCGGTACCGGAGGCGATTTTTGTCATCGCGGGAGGAGGGCCGGAGAGAGCAAATCTCAAATCTCAAATCTTAAATTACAAATTGGAGAATCACGTTTTTTTACTGGGAAAAGTTAAAGAAACTGAATTGCCGGATTTATATTCCGCTTGTGATGTGTTTGTGGTGCCGTCATTGCCGTCAAAAGACAACTGGGAGGGATTTGGCATGGTTTGTTTGGAAGCGGCATATTTTAGCAAGCCGGTTGTCGTCACTAATGTCGGCGGCCTGCCAGAGGCAATAGAGGATGGCAAGACGGGTTATGTGGCGCAAGATGATGAGGAACTTTTAGAAAAAATAATATTGTTATTGAAAGATGAGGAGTTGGCTGGAAAAATGGGTGAAGCTGGGAAAGAACGGGTTATTCAAAAGTTTTTGGTATAAGTATCATTTATCAATTTTCATTTATCAATGAAGTACCAATGATCATTTCTCAATTGAAAAATGACACTTCAGTGAAAAATGGTAAATGAAAAATGAAAAATATGATTTCGGTGATTATACCCTTATACAATAAACGAAAAACTATAATAGGAACGATCAATTCTATTCTTAACCAATCTTATAAAGATTTGGAAATTATTGTGGTTGATGACGGATCAACCGATGGGTCTTTAGGTGTCGTTGCGAGCCTTTCTGAAGGCGTGGCAATCTCGCAAACAACGGGATCGCCACGCTTGGATTACCAAGCTCGCGATGACAGTAGAATTAAAATTATCTCCGGCCTGGGACACTTCGGCGGTAATTGGGCGAGAAATTATGGCGCGCATTTGGCGCAAGGAGAATATTTATTTTTTTGTGACGCGGATATTATTTTAAAAAAAGACGCCTTTCAAAAATTACTCGCGGCGCTGGAAGCCGCCGCTTCTTTCAAAGAGGGGGACGCTCCTTCCTACCCCACCTTTTCAAAGGGGGGGAGCGGGGGGGTCGCTTACGCGTATTGTTCTTTTCGGCTGGGATGGAAAAAAATGCCAAGCCGGTTGTTCGACGCGGAGCAATTAAAAAAATGTAATTATATTTCTACTATGTCGCTAATTCGGCGCAAAGATTTTTCCGGCTTTGATGAAAACATAAAAAAATTTCAGGATTGGGATTTGTGGCTTACGATGCTTAGGCAGGGGAAACGAGGAGTATTTGTCCCACAAGTTTTATTTACAGCCCTGCCGACTAAGATTGGAATTAGCAAATGGCTGCCAAAATTTTTTTACAAACTGCCATGGTTAAGGGAAGTTAAAAAATATAATGAAGCAAAAGAGATCATTATAAAAAAGCATAGATTATAAAAAAGCCATCACGAATGATGGCAGATAATCTACTGAGTGAAACAATAAAACCCGTAGTTATAAATTGTTGCGCCCTTAAGGGATGCGTTGCCTGTGATTGTTGCTCCACGAACTCGTATATTATCGCAGACATGAATATTTTCAAGAATTCTTGAATGATCGGAGACTATTGCATTATCGCACGCCAGTGCGTGATCCTGAAGTTGCGCATACCCATGAATCCTTGCTTTACCGCAGACATTTGCATGGTCATAAATCTTTGCGTTTCCATATACCTGAGCATCATCGGTAACGTGGGTATAACCATGGAGTTCTGCGAGGTCAACCACTTTCGCCCTATCACAAACCATTGCAAACGGCCCTACAAAAGCCGTCTCAGCAACATACGCCGTTTCCGCCACAAGCCCTCCGCCATTGGAGTGATGATGATATTTTACTCCATCAATTTCGATTACAGCGTCAGTGTAAAGAACCTTGGTTTCCATGTATCCTCCTTTGTTACACATAAACTTATCATAATTTTATGTCTCCGTCAAGCCCCACATTTACTCTAAAAATCCAATATCCGGTTTATGCGGCTATAACGCTTTTAGCCCTCTCCTTTTTAGGTTATTTTTACAGTTGGGTGAATATGGCGGGTTTTGTCGGATTTGCGCTTCTATGCCTGGTTTTAGGGCTCTGGAGGCGTGAATACGCGCTATATCTGGCTCTCCTAGAGCTTATTTTGGGCTCTTTCGGGCATTTATTGAGTATTCAAGCGGGCGTGCTTAATCTGTCGCTCAGATACGCGTTTTTTGTGATAATAATGGGGTTGTGGATGAAAGACGTAATTACGAATTACGAATTACGAATTACGAATATCAGAAAGAATCGGACTATAATTTTTTTAGCATTTTTTTTAATAATCTGGCTATTTGGAATTATTCAAGGTTATTTGCGCGGGCACAATCCGGCGGATATATTTTTTGACGCCAACGGTTATCTTTATTTGCTCATGATTTTGCCGGCCATAACATATATAGACACGAAAGAAAAATTATTATGGCTTTTCAAAACTTTTTTTATGGGCGTTTGCGTGCAGGCATCTGTTTCTTTTGGTTTGTTTATTATTTTTGCAAAATCGCAAAGCACCGGTTTTTTGGAAATTTTATATAAATGGATAAGGGATTTTCGCATCGGCGAAATTACGCCGCTAAAAAATGGCATCTACCGGATATTTTTGCAATCGCAGATTTTTCTTTTGCCGGGAATTTTTTTGGTTTTTGCAAGAGATGCGCGCAGAAAAATTTCGCGCCTGAGTTTTGCCGGTTGCGGCGCGGGAATATCGGCGGCTATTTATATCAGTTTATCGCGGAGTTTATGGATCGGCTTTTGTGCGGGCGCAATAACTTTTGTTCTCATCGGCCTGTATTTAAAAATTGATAAAAAAGTTTTAGCAAAAAGGTGGACGGAAGCGGCATCGGTTGTATTCATTGGAATTTTGATAGCAGGATTTTTTATCCCCAAAGATACATCGCTTATTTTTGGCCGGTTTCAAATAGGGGAGAGCGCGGCGGACACGAGAATGGCGGAACTGCCTCCGCTATTTAGCGCGATCAAAGCGCATCCGATTTTGGGTTATGGTTTTGGCAAAACGCTCACCTTCACCAGCTTTGACCCGCGCGTTGGCGGCAAGCCATACACGACCTATGCTTTTGAGTGGGGTTATCTGGATATGATTTTGAAATTTGGCATCTTGGGGCTTGCGGCTTATTTATATTTTGTTTGGAAAATAATAAGCGAGCTGTTTAAAAAATTAAAAAACGAATTATTCTATACTTCATGGGCGCTCGCGTCTTTGGCCGCGCTTCTCTTCGTGCATATTTTTACGCCATATTTAAACCATCCGTTGGGAATCGGAATTTTGATTTTAGGAGGGGTGGTGGCGAATATTGACCAAAAGGCGGAAACGTGATAAATTATATATTAGTACAAAAGGAGATGATGAAATGCTTGGTATAACAAAGCTTAGAAATATATTGGATATCATGGAGGCCGTAAAACAGCCCGTTGACGGATGGGGACATTCAATATTTGCGATAGCAAATCATGCGGCAACGGCAGTATTTGTAGGGGGCAACAGCGGAATGCTTTCAAGAGCTGAAATGCAACATGATGTTGCTAAGGAAGAAGAAGCTCTCTTTGAAGCTTTTTGCAAAGCATTTGCATTGTTTCCTGATTATAACAAAAAGCAAATAAGAAATGCGTTGATAAAATTAAGCACAATGAAACGATTGATGAACTACTAAGAGCTTGGGTTTTGCCCCAAGCTCTCTTTATACTAAAATAATAAAAATTTTTGTTTTTTAATTTTTTTAATTTTTTTGTTATCTCCAATATCCTCTTGCAAATTCTTCGCCCGACATTGGCCGCTTGCCTTCGGGCTGGACTTGATCAAGGATTATGACGCTGGTGCCGCATTGGGCGGCAAGATGCTTGTCAGGAGTGAGAAAGAAGTCGCCTAGATTCCCACCTTCGCGGGAATGACAGAGGGGGGAGGGATGACACGTCAGAATTTTTAATTTTTTTCCGTTGAATTCAGTGAAAGTTCCGGGCCAGGGGTTGTAAGCGCGGACCATGCGCTCAATTTCTAGGGCGGTTTTGCTCCAATCAATTTTTCCGTCTTCACGCGACAACATTTTTGTAAAAGTCGCTTGACTGTCATCTTGCGGCACGGGCTTAATTTTTCCGGACAAATATTTTTTTAAAGTTTCCGCAAGAAATTTAGGATATTCTCCGGATAATCTTTTATACAAAGATCCCCAAGTGTCATTAGGCAATATTTCAGCTTTTTTTTGCGCCAAAATTGGGCCGTGATCAATTTGGGCGTCTATCAACATTATAGAAATAGCGGTTTCTTTTTCCCCGTTTAATATCGCGTTCTGCATTGGTGTTGCGCCGCGGTATTTTGGCAGGGCGGATGGATGGACGTTTATTGCGCCATATGGCGGAATATCCAAAAGTTTTTGCGGAATAATTTTTCCATAATCAACAATAACAAAAAAATCCGGCTGGATCTTTTTTATTTTTTCAATTATTTCGTTTGTTATTTTTTCCGCGCTAATGACGGGAAGCCCCATTTTTTCCGCGCGGTCTTCCACCATGGAACGGGTAAGAGCTTGTTTTCTGCCTACGGGTTTTCCCGGATTAGTGACGACCAGGGCGATTTCAAAATGTTCCGCCAATTCTCTCAAAGCTGGAACCGCAAAAATGGATGAACCGCCGAAAAATACTAATTTTTTTGTATTTGTTTTCATGCTTTTTTGTTTCTATGTTTTTTTGATGAGTTTGTCTATAAACAAAATGCCGTTAGTGTGGTCAATTTCATGTTGAAAAATAATAGACGTCAGCCCTTGGGTTTCCAGCGTTATTTTTTCGCCATTTTCGTCTAATGCCGAAAGCTTCAAGCTGGCTGAACGTTTAACGTAGCCGTTTTGTCCCGGCACGGAGAGGCATCCTTCTTCCACCGCGATTTTTTTCCAGGATTTTTTTATGATTTTGGCATTCAAAAAGGCGTGGACAGATCCTTCCACTTCCACGAGAATTATTTGCTTTAACACGCCGATTTGCACAGCCGCAAGCCCGATGCCATCTGCCTTTTTTAACTCTTTCTGCATTTCCGCGATGATGGCTTTAATCTCGCCGGATTTTATTTCTTCGGGCGTTACGGGCGCGGATTTTTGGCGCAATAGTTCGTTTGGGTATGTGACGATCATATTAATATATTGAAATCGGATTGACGTCTATTTGGTATTCGTCAGGTACTATATTTTTTAATTGCCCTAAATCCTTATTTAAGTTTTCTTTTAAGATAATATGTTTTAAATAATTTTTAGTCCGTTTTTTTATCAATGGAGGAAATGGGGGCAAGGCGTTGAATCCCGCATTCAATAGTTTTTCGTAAAGGCGCCGCGATTCATTTTCCAACATTGTTTCATCTTTTTCTTTGCAGATTATTTTTATCAAAAGTCCCTTTGGGGGATAATTTAATTCTTGCCGTTCGCGAAGTTCATTATCATAAAATTTATTTTGGTCAAAGAAGATTTCATTTTCCGGAAAAGCGGTTTGCACCAGCGCTTCTTTCAGGCCGTGCGTTGCGGAAAAATTTAAGAAGCGGTGCAGAGCCAAAATAGCAGTTTCTTTTTGGTTGAACTCCGGGCGCGTTAGATAAAAGTCAAAATCAATCATTGCCGCGCCGTAGACATCTGTAATATCGGTTTTATGCAGGATATTTTTCCAAAAATAATCCGTGGCAATCAGAATATCAAAATTTTGCGGTTTGGAATTTTCTTTAGCCGCAACCTCTATTTTGGCCTCAGGAAATTCTTTAACGATAATTTTTTTAATGCCTTCCATGCCCGTGGCGAGCGTTTTTAGGTTTGTTCCCCGGCAATCGGGGCACTCGGTCGGGACGGGGCTTTTCTTACCGCAATGATAGCACAAAAAGTAGCCGCTGTCAATGCCATAAGGCCGGCTACACTCCGGGCAAGAAAAGGTTTTTCTACAATCTGAACAAAAGAGAAGCGAGCTTTTTTCGCGGCGGTTTAAAAAAAGAATTATTTTTTTATTTTTCGCCAAGCCGCGGCTTATCATCTGATGGAGCGGAAAGGATATATTTTTTTCTTTTTTTATATCCGCGATTTCAAAAGAAATATCCGGCGGCTGGATATTGGCGGGTAATATTTTTTTATCACGCAGCTCTGTCCAGATATTCAAATTCGGCAAAATATCACTGAACACTAATTTGGTTCGATGGATTTCTTGCAATTTCTCCGCCACTTCGCGGCTGTCGTAGCGCGGATTTTGATCCCACTGTTTCAAGTCCGAGGAAGTGCAATTATAAACTAATACGGCGGAAAGATTTTTGAACGGTAAAAAACATGCCGGCCGCGTGCCTAAAATTACAGCCGGCCTGCCGCTTAAAATCGCAAGCCATTTGGAAAAACGCTCGCCCGTTCCCATTTTTCCCTGCCAGACAATCAACTGTTCTCCGAAGATGGAACTGAGATATGGAGCAAAATTTTTAATATCTTCCAAAGTCGGAACAAGGAGCAAGACTTGTTTTTTTTGCGCCAGTTCTTTTTGCGCGATTTTTACGAAAACCGCCGCGGTTTCTTTGAAATCATTTTCGTATAAAAAAAAGTTTGATTTATCCGCGCTCAAATTGTTTAAAATATTTATCACGTTTTGGGCTTGTAGTTTATTTAAAGACAGAACTTTTTTTTCCGGTGGAAGATGCGGCGCGCCTTCTCTTTTGGCCGGAGGAGGGATGATGAGTTTATATAATAATGAAGGCGAAATAAGATAATTTTGAGATGCCCAAGAAACGAGGCGTAATAACGTTTCCGGCAAAATTATTTCGGTCAAGGAAACAACGGGCTTTATTTTTTCCGTTTCAATTTGCGGTTTGCCGGCGAGTTCGATCGCGATGCCATAAATTTTTTGTCTGCGAAAATAAATAGCCACAACGTGGCCTATTTTTATTTTCTCTTCAAATTCCCGCGGAACGGAGTAATCAAAATACTCCAATTTGCGCGGTAGTTTTGTAAGCGGTATGACTTTGGCGAACACACTGATTATAATAATTTAAAATTAAATACCAAATAGCCGATGCCCAGAGGCGCTTCAAAGGAAAATGTTTGCGGCTTATAATTTATTTTATCCATGGCTCCCAAAAGTACGGACAAGGCCGGGAGAATGGATTCGTCAGCCGCGGCGATAAATTTTTTATCCAAGGACAGAATGCCGGCGGTATTTTTTGTTTCAAGCAGTTCCCGCAGTTTAGCATTAAATTCCGCGCCAATTTTTGAAAATCCGGCCGGGCTGCTTTCTGTGGATTTGTGCGACAGATGTCCCGAGGCGATGATGCCGACATTTTTGTTGCTCTGCGCGGCCACGGCTTTAATGAGCCGGCCCATTTCAAATTGTTCTTTCATGTCGGAAAAGGTATGCAAGAAAGGAATAACTTTTATTTTTTTATTTTTTGCCAAATAATAAAGCGGAACACCGAAGACATAATCAAGTTCATCCTCATGGCTTAATGTAAGTGGAATATTATTGTTGATGGCCGCGTGGCGGATTTTTTCCGTGAGTTCCAGGTCAGGCGAGAAATTTAGTTTGGTTTCAAAATCGCCGAATTCCTTAAAATCAACAATATAATTATTATTTAAAAGAATGGAAAAAGCGTCGTGGTGCATGCGGCTATGAGAGGAAATAATAATCAATGTATCAAGCCCGGCCTTGTCCAGTTTTTTTTCCAAATCTTCCATCGCGGCCTTGGTGATCTTTAATTTATCAATATGTTCTTTGCCAATTCCGGGAATTAAAAGCGGGGGATGGGGAGTGATGGCTGCGAAGGTAATCATAGATGAAATGTAGAATTAAGAATTAGACATCGCCGGATTCCAGCGGCACTTCAAGCGTTATGGGCGCGCCAATTTCATATAGCCCTAAAATTTTATCCGTTGTTTTTATGACGTTTTCCCATTTCCAATTATACGCCAAAAAAATATCTTCCGACGGCACCGCGCGAAGTTTTTGGCCGGATATAAAATAGACGGCTGAAGTTTTTTCTGACTTTACCAATGTTCCGTCGGGAAATTTGACTGCGTTGCCGGTTATAAATTTTTCCAGCTCTTTTTCATCAACTTTTATTCTGGAATAATTAGGAAAGCGGACGGCGATGATATCTTTATCCCAAATTGGATATTTTATGCCGTCATAAACCCAGTAGACGCCGCCATCGGCTTTGTTTTGAAGAAGGGCGCCGGCGGGATACGCGCTGGCTAAGGTTATGGGCGCGCCAATGGCGTAGCCAATCAGATCGTCCGCGGCCACATCTTCCAATTCAAATGGGGAAAAGCCCAGTGACCGGAAAACTTCGGCTGATTCAAACGGACGCGCTTCATCGCCTACGGTCAGGTACATTTTTTGGTTTTCGTCGCGCAAAAGCGAATAGTCCGTAAATTTGATTGCCGGCCCGTCGGGATAGCTGTCTATAATTCTCCGGCTCACCGGAATCACAGCGTCTTCATCAAATCTTGAAACAAGAATTGATTTGGAAATAATCGGCCGCTTGGCGCCATTTGTTATAAGATAAACGCCGCCGGTTTTTTCATCTTGGAGAAGCGATCCGTCCGGGTAGACAATATCAGAAAACCAGCGGTTCCAGAGCATAAAAAAATTTTTATTGCCCGCGATGTGCGGCGTATATGTGTAGAGGATGGCCGTAACGTTATTGGCCGGCGTTACCTTTTTTTTATCAATTTTTTTCGTCACGCCCGGCCCCATTCCGGTTTGAGTCACGCCATTTTTTTTCAAAGCCGCCAAATATACATTTCTGATGCGATCTGCCGCGTAATAGACCTGGCTGCCAAAACCGCCATATTTTGCCACTGACGGATGTTTTAGCTGGCATTTATCGCAGACCGCGTATCCCATGGCCCAAGTCAGGCGTTTTTGGGACGGCGGTTTTTGAATTGAAATCAAGCTTTGTTCACGTTCTAACATCACCAATAAAAATTTTGGATTGATGTGAAATTTTTGCGCCGCGAGATAGACAATATCCATGGCGCGGGTAGCTAATCCGTTTTCCGGCCAAATAGCGTCGTAATAAGCCAGGAAACTGCCATGGTCGCTCAAAAATTGTTGAATTTCTTCCGCGGTCATGGAATTATAATCTTCAAGCTCCTGGTCGGATATAATGTAGTTTGGATTAAAAGCAAAAGAGGGGAGGGGCAAAAGCAACCCAAGCAACATTAAAATAATGAAAAATCTTTTTAGCATATCCTTTATAGGATACCAAGAATTTGGACTATTGACAAGCATAAAAAAACTGCTCGCAAGGAACAGTTTTTTTCGTTCTTGGCGCAGGACATTGGTTTATTTGTTGAATTCAAGGCCGTCTTTTGCGGCGGAAATTTTTACCGTGTCGCCGTCTTTGAATTTTTTCTTGATAATCATGAGGGACATAGGGTCTAAGATTTCTGTTTGAATGAGGCGTTTCAATGGACGCGCGCCGAATGACGGATTATAACCCTTTTCCGCTAAGTATTTTTTAGCTTCTTCGGTAATTTCCAGGGTTAATTTTTTCTGCGCCAAGCGTTTGGCGAGCAAGGCCAATTGTAATTCCACGATTTTTTTGATGTCATTTTTTGACAGCGCTTTGAAAATAATGGTTTCGTCAATGCGATTTAAGAATTCCGGTTTGAAGTTCTCACGCAAGAGGCTAAAAATTTTATTTCGGATTTCTTTATCGTCATCAGTTTTTATTTCGTCAGAGAATCCAAATGTTCCGCGGTTGGCGGCGGAAAGAATTTGGTCACTACCCAAGTTGGAAGTCATAATAATCACGGTATTTTTAAAATTGACTTTGCGTCCTTTGGCATCTTTCAAATGGCCGTCGTCTAAAATTTGCAACAAAATATTGAATATCTCGGGATGGGCTTTTTCAATTTCGTCCAAGAGAATTACGGAATACGGCCGGCGGCGGATGAGTTCCGTAAGCTGTCCGCCTTCTTCATAGCCGACATAGCCCGGAGGCGAGCCGAGGATTTTGGAAATGGTGTGCTTTTCCATATATTCAGACATGTCCATGCGGACGATGGCGGATTCGTCATTGAATAAAAATTCCGCCAGCGCTTTGGCCAGCTCGGTTTTGCCCACGCCCGTGGGACCCAAAAAGATAAACGAGCCGATGGGTCGGTTTTCGTCAGAAATTCCCGCGCGGGAACGGCGGATGGCGTTGGAGACGGCTC
>CAZFZQ010000022.1:0-13019 GCA_964522845.1 uncultured Gammaproteobacteria bacterium
TTCCTCTTCTTTTGCCTTTTTTCGTTTTTTGAAGCCCTCCACCCACTCAGCGTGGGCTTCTTTTTCTTGTTTTGCTCTTTCTTTTTTGGTTGCCTCAACATGCGCCTCGGCTAATTCCATGCCTTTTTTTCTACGCTGTTTTGTTTTAGCCATTCCCTCCGGTGATAATTCTGATAATTTGTCTAATGAAAAATCTTTGGGCTCCATTTGTGGTTGCATATATTTTTTAATTTAATTCTTACATTATATTATACACCCATTCTTTATTTTGGGGCAAATACATATCAATTAAAAATTATCAATGGGCTTTTTTCCTCCCTCTTGGAGTACCAAGAGGGAGGAAAAAGCGGGAGTTGACAACTATTGCCATATATGATAATTTGAGATAGAATTTAAATAACTAATCTCTCACGTGCGGTGTCTTTCCATATCATTAAGTAATATGGAAAATATGGCCGGGCGGCGGAAAAACGTATGCAGATACCATCCTTGATGGAAATGTTAAAGGCAGGTGTCCACTTCGGACACAAAACCTCAAAATGGCACCCGAACATGGCGCCTTTTATTTTTGGCGACAGAGGCGGAGTGCACATTTTAAATCTTGAGGTAACGCAAAAGAAAATGGAAGAAGCCGCGGATTTTTTGCGCAAACTCGGAATGGAAGGCGGAACGCTTTTGTTTGTCGGAACAAAAAAACAAGCGCAGGCCGTGATAAAAGAAAAAGCCATGGAATGCGGAATGCCGTATGTAAATTTGCGCTGGATTGGCGGATCGCTCACCAATTTCGGCACCATCCGCCGCCGCGTGGAGCATTTTATTGATTTGTTAAAAAAGCGCGAATCGGGCGAACTGAAAAAATATACCAAAAAAGAACAGAATGAATTTGACAAAGAAATAGAAACCCTTCGTCAAAAATTTGAAGGTCTGGTAAAATTGGATAAAACACCGTCTGCCATATTTTTGACGGATGTGAAACAAGAAAAAACCGCTTTTGAAGAAGCGCAAAAAAGAAGTGTTCCCGTGATTGCGGTTTGCGACACCAACGTCAATCCGGACGGAATAAAATATGTGATACCGGCGAATGACGACGCGGTAAAATCCGTAAAAATGATGGTGGAGTTTGTGGCGGATGCATTCAAAGAAGGCCAGGGTTTGCAGAGCGCGCGAGAACAGATGAAAAAGATTGAAGCGGAAAAAGAAGCGGAAAAACAAAATAAAACCAGCTTGTAGGCGGGTAGCTTCTTAGCTTTTTAGGGTTTTACTAATAAGCTAATAAGCTAATAAGCTAAAAAGCTAATATTTATGGATAATTCTTTGGTGGTAAAATTGCGCCAAATGACGGGCGCGGGAATTGTGGATTGCAAAAACGCGTTGGAAGCTACGGGTGGCGATTTGGAAAAAGCGGCTGAAGAACTTCGCAAAAAAGGAATAGCCAAAGCGGCTAAGCGCGAAGGGCGAGAAACGCGCGAAGGTATCGTCGCGATTTACAGCCACGCGAACAAGAGAATGGGCGCCATGGTTGAACTTTTTTCCGAAACTGATTTTGTGTCCAGAAATTCTGACTTTCAAGCATTGGCCAATGATTTGGCAATGCATGTGGCGGCCATGAATCCGTTGTATCTATCGCCGGAATCCGTGCCGGAAGAAGTGCTGGCCAAAGAGCGCGAAATTTATATCGCGGAATTTGCCGGTTCAAGCAAGCCGCAAGCAGTTGTGGATAAAATTGTTGAAGGAAAATTGCAAAAATATTTTGAAGATACCTGCCTTTTGAATCAAAAATTTTTGAAAGACGAAGACGTAACGATTGGAGAATTGGTGAAGCAAAAAATCGGCGTGATTGGCGAAAATATCAAGGTTGGGAGATTTGTGAGATTTGAGATATAAATGAGGATGAGTGCGAATGGTCTTCACCCCACGAATAACACGAATTATAAAAAAGACCGCTCCGAAAGGGGCGGTTTTTGGTTTTGGCTTTTGTCAATAATAATTATCAAGTGTATAATTAAATAAAATAACACAGGCGAATAGGTTATGGGTTTTTAGGTTAATAGGAGGAAAGATTTTTCAACCTAATCACCTAACAACCTAATCACCTAACAACCTAACTTTATGATAAGAGTCGCGATCAACGGTTTTGGCCGGATAGGCCGGAATACTTTTAAGGCGGGGTTTGGGAGGAAGGATTTAAAAGATATTGAATGGGTGGCGGTTAATGACCTCACGAGCCCGGACAATCTCGCGTATTTATTAAAACATGATAGCGTGTATGGCAATTTTGAACATGAAGTTAGCCATGGCCCCACTTCGCCAAGGCTTCGCGGGGCAGGCAATGATTATTTGGAGGTTGATGGGAAAAAAATCGCGGTGTTCGCGGAAAAAGATCCCACCAAATTGCCGTGGGGAAAATTAAAAATTGATGTAGTTCTGGAATGCACGGGAATTTTTCGCGACAAAGCCGGCGCGGAGATGCACCTTAAAGCCGGCGCCAAAAAAGTCATAATTTCCGCGCCGTCTAAAGGCAGCGATATTAACACCTATGTTTTGGGAGTAAATGAGGAAAAATATGGCAAAAAAGAAGCGATAATTGATAATGGTTCTTGCACCACCAATTGCATCGCGCCGGTGGCCGCGATTATCAATAAAAGTTTTGGAATTGAAAAAGCCATGATGACGACTATTCACGCTTACACCGCGGATCAATCACTCGTAGACGGGCCGCACAAAGATATGCGCCGCGGACGTTCGGCTGCGCAGAACATGGTACCCACTACCACGGGTGCGGCTGAAGCCGTGGCCAAAACCATTCCGTCTTTGAAAGGCACTTTTGACGGCCTGGCCATCCGCGTGCCGGTTATTTGCGGTTCCATCGCGGACTTCACTTTTGTTTTGAAAAAAAATACCACGGTGGAAGAAATTAACGATGCTTTCCGCAAAGCCGCGGCCACGCCGGCTATGAAAGGGATTTTGCTCGCCTCGGACGAACCCCTGGTTTCTACGGACATTATAAAAAATTCATATTCGGCCATTGTTGATTTGGCCAATACCAAAGTCGTGGGCGGAAATTTGGCCAAAGTTTTGGCGTGGTATGACAATGAGTGGGGATACTCTAATCGGCTTGTTGAAATGATAAAGAATATTATGAAATAATTATGAAAATCCGTTCCATCAAAGAAATAAAAGATTTGAAAGGCAAGCGCGCGTTGGTGCGCGTTGATTATAATTTGTCCATTAATAATGGAAAGTTGGATTTTAAGGATGATTTGCGGATTCGAGCAAGTTTGCCGATGATTAAATATTTATTGGAAAAAGGCGCGACTGTGATTTTGATGGCGCATTTGGGCCGGCCCGAAGGATGGGATAAAAAATTGACGCTCGCGCCGGTGGCGAAATATTTAGGAAAATTGCTGAAAAAGCCGGTCAATTTTATTGCCGACGATCTGACAAAAAAAGATTTATCCAAAAAAATCAAAAAAGGCGTGAATATGCTGGAAAATATTCGGTTTTACGCTGAAGAATCAAAAAATGATAGAAATTTTGCCAAACGGCTTGCAGGTTTGGGCGATATATATATAAATGAAGGTTTTTCAGTGAGTCACAGGGCGGACGCATCGGTCGCGGGCTTGCAAAATTTTCTGCCGAGTTATGCGGGAATGAATTTGGAAGAAGAAATAAAAAATTTATCGCGTCTTTTGCGGCAAAATATAAAACGCCAAAATCGGCCATATGTGGCGTTAATGGGCGGGGCGAAAATTTCCACCAAAGTTGATTTGATTTTGAATTTATTAAAATCCGCGGACAATGTTTTGCTCGGCGGCGCGCTGGTTTCAGGACTCCTAAAATTTCAGGGCTATAAAATCGGAAAAACTTTGACGGAAAATATTTCGCCGAAAATTTTAAAAAATATTTTAAAAAATAAAAAAGTGATAATGCCGCTGGATGTAGTGGTGGGAAAAACGGGCGATTTGAAGCATTTGCGCACCGTGCATTTGGGAACAACGAAAGATCTTTGCGCGGAGGATGAAAGTATTTTGGATATGGGGCCGGAGACGGTGCTGGAATTTTCCAAATATATTAAAAAAGCAAAAACTATTGTTTGGAATGGGCCGCTGGGGCTTTTTGAAGAGCATCCTTTGGCTTATGCCACGGTGGCGTTAGCGCGGCTTATTGCGGCTCGCGGAAAAGGGCGGGCGTTTGCGGCCGTGGGCGGAGGCGAAACCATCGCGGCCATGGAACTCACCAAAATGCAGAAATATGTTGATTGGATTTCCACGGGCGGAGGAGCGATGCTTTCATATCTCTCCGGCGCTAAAATGCCGGGACTTAGAAAAATAATTAAATAGGTTAATAGGTAATAGGTGATTAGGTAATTAGGTTCTAAAACCTACCAACCTAATAACCTATAAACCTAACAACCTGAATTGTTATGTTTGACAAACTTAAAGAGTGCCACAAAAAAATGCATATTTTGGCATGTTTGGCAGGGGTGTTTGTGATAATCTTGTCATTGTTTTTTATTTTTAAAATTAAAAATGTGGCGCGTGAATACGGCTATATCGGCCGGGCGCCTTTGACGCAATATACAATCACGATTGACGGTGAGGGCAAGGTGACAGCCACGCCGGACGTGGCTGTGGTTTCTTTGGGAGTGCAAAGCGATGCCAAAACGGTAAAAGCGGCGCAGGGAGACAACAGCAAAAAAATGAACGACATCGTGAGTGCGGTTAAAGCCACGAGCGTAAAAGACGCTGACATACAGACCACTCCTTACAATATCTATCCGAAATATAATTATGATAAAAATACGGGCGCGAGTAATATTGTGGGCTATACGGTTTCGCAATCCGTGACGGTTAAGGTACGGAATTTGGACAGCGTGGGCGGAATTCTTTTTAAAGCTGGCGAGTTGGGCGCAAACCAGGTAGGCGGAGTACAATTTACCGTGGACAATCCGGAAAATTTGAAAGTGCAGGCGCGCGAAAAAGCAATTGAAAACGCGAGAACCAAAGCCAATGTTTTATTTGATAAATTGGGCTTGAAACCCGGGCGCATTGTTTCTTATAACGAATCCGGCCCGGGCAGTGTTTATCCCGTGTATATGAAAGAAGCGGCTTATGGCATGGGCGGCGGCGCACCCGCTCCTTCCATTGAAACTGGCAGTTTAGACATTACGGTTGATGTGAGTTTGACGTTTGAGATTAAATAAAATTTTATGTCAAAAGAACAATTGGCAAGAAAAGACGCGGATATAATTCCCATTCATAGAAGAGAGCAAGACGAAAAAGAAGCATTAAGAGAAGATTTTTTTCAATATTCACTAAAAGAAGGTAAAAAATTCCGCGAAGAGCTGGGGGAACTCAACAAAGAAATTGCAGTTCTCGAAGAAGAATTGGAAATTTTAAATAGTGCAATAGCAAAGGATAGGGAAACTTTATTGTTGGGGCAGTCCAAAAAGAACCAAAAATTTGAATTAACACGTGAAGAATATGGCGCCATAGAAGATGCCATAACTGATTTACGCGTTGCATTGCGGCCTTTGTATGAAAGACACTTTTCGCTTGAAATAAAAATAACTCCCGATGCGCAAGAATTAATGCAAATTAGGAATGACTTACGGGAAGAAAAAAGAAAAAGAGGGCAAGAACAAAACTCCTCCTCTTAAGGTAAGAGGAGGGTGGGAGGAGTTATGAAAATTAATAAATGTTATGTTAAGCTATGCCGGAAAAATTTGAAAATTTTGGAGCGGACAGAAATAATACAAAGGAAGAAATTTTTAAGAGTTACAGTAGAGATCTGGATTTGAAACCGGAAGACCTCGAGGGAAAAATTTTAGATATCGGCGCGGGTGCGTCTGAATTCGCAAAATGGGCGAAAGAACACGGTGTCAGCGATCAAATTTACAGTTTGGATCCGGGACGGCGCCATAGGGAAGAAAAAGAAAAATCAGTTCGGGGTAGAGCGGACGCCCTGCCCTTTGAAGACCAAGTTTTTGATTTGGTTATTTCTAATTCCGCAATTCCTAATATTTTGGGTGAGGAAGATCGGGAACAGATGGAGCGCGATGTTAGGGAGAGCGTAAAAGAGGCTCTGCGCGTTCTAAAATCCGGAGGAGAAATTCGTTTGGGCAGAGTAATAAGAAATTCCAATAAAGATTATCAAAAAGATTTACAACATTTTTTTGATTCCGTATTGGGCGAGCTTGTGAGAAAAGGGCACAGGGTGGAAATGTACCATAAAAAATACGCCGATATTTATAGAAAATATGAAGATGGCAGAAAAGAATTATCCGCCGAGAGCTATTTGGTAAAAATAAAAAAACCGGAACTAAAATAATGCGCATAAACCACGTAACAATTTTAGTGAAAGATGCGAAAATAGCTAAGCGTTTTTATAATAAAGTGCTTGGTTTTGAGGTGTTGGAGAAAGAAAAAAGACTATGGATAAAAATTGGGAAGCAGTTTATTCATATCACGGATAATTCCGGAAAACCGGTCAAAGGAACTTTTTATCATTTTAGCATTGAAATAAAAGGGTTGGTAAAATTTATTTCCAAATTAAAAAATAATGGTATCAAGATTTTTGATGTGGACATTAAGACAATCGGTGACAAAGAATTGGACAGCAATAGAAATTATTTTTTGAGAGATCCTGATGGTAATTTGTTAGAATTTATTGAGGCGAATAATTCATTTTTTAATCCGATATGAATATATAATTGCTAAATTATTATTATCCCCGACAAGGGAAAACGTAATATAAGAACAAAAGAAGAATATCTATATTTTTGGCATATAAAGAAAAGAATGGAAATATCGAAGTTTATTTACAGCGTCGCTCGGCTACGGCAAAAACATTGCCTAATCATTTTGGGTTTTGGGGAGGCGGAGCTGAAGGATATGAAACTGCTGAGCAGGCTCTTGTAAGAGAAATTAAAGAAGAAATGGGTATTGAATTAAATCCGGAACAGGTGAATTTGCTAAATCATTACGAATTTTTAAAAAGCACTAAAGATGTATTTTTATTTCAGCCGCCAGACGGATGGGATGAATCAATTATTATTGGTGAGGGAGATTACGGTAAGTGGTTTGCTTTAGATGATGCATTTGCTGAAAAAGATATTATCTTGGAAGATAAAGTTGTATTGAATGATTTGGAAAGGATTTTATTAAAAAAATCTATAAAATAAATTTGAGATTTTTTTGTGAAATAATAAAATTATGAAAATAAAAAAATTGCGCGGTTTGGCGCTGGTGTTAATAAAATAAATTATGAAAAATCCTGAAAGAATGCCGGATGCGCCATCGGTGAAAAAATCGGAAACGCCGCAATCGCCGGAAAAAGAAAAACAGATTGACCGCGTAGTAACTGCAATGGGGTCGGAATATATATTTCTTCCGGATGGCCGCACGCAGAGATATAAAAAAGTTGAAGACAGATATTATGAACCGCAAGACGCGATTGTTTTTGTGCCTGATTGGGAATGGGTAAAAAAAAGCGCGCCAAAAAATATTTTAAAACTTCTTGGCGAGAACGAGGTTCAGTATGAACAAATTTTATTGGAGCATTCTCAGGGAAAGGGAAAAAGAAATTTTATTGTAGATGCAAAAGGTAAAAAGCTGGATACAAATGAGGCAATAGAGGCTGCCGAGGGGCCAATTTATTTGACTTTTGGAGATGAAAACGGGGTAGCTTTTTCCATCCCTGTTTCCAAGAAGCCAAGAATCGGCTGGTCAACATTTGATACGAGAAAATTTAAAGATGGCGATGAGTATAAGCGGGAACGGCATCTGGGAAATAAAGTAACTAAAATTGTGGAAAAATAATTTTTTTTAGTTTTTTATGAAAATAAAAAAATAATCGCGCGGGAATAGTTTATGAAAGTTTATGCCTTTATTGACAGCCAGAATTTGAATCTCGGCGTTAAAAGCCAGGGTTGGAAATTGGACTTCGCGAGATTTAGAGTTCTGCTTAAAGATAAATATAAAGTTGATGAGGCCTATTTATTTATTGGTTATGTTGTTGGTAATCAAAGTTTATACACAAATTTGCAAAAAGCCGGATATATTTGTATTTTCAAACCGACCTTAGAGGTAAGAGACGGAAAGGATGTAAAGATTAAAGGCAATGTGGACGCGGAGCTTGTTCTGCATACCATGATAGAGTATCCCAATTTTGATAAAGCGGTTATCGTTTCGGGAGACGGTGATTTTCGTTGCTTGATAGAATATTTGGCCGGCAAGGGAAAATTATTAAAAATCATTGTGCCCAACTTTAAGTATTCTTCTTTGATTCGCGAGTTTAGCCGTTTTATTGTTAATATTCAGAGTTTTAAGCAAAAATTATTAGGAAAATAAAAAAAGAGGCATTCCCTCGGGACGAAACCCTTTGGTAGTCCTCTCATCGTGATGTTTACAATATATCATATTCAATAAATTTGTCAAGGGCTGAAATTAAGAGAATAAAATAATAAAAAATTAAGGGTGTGGATAAATGATTAAGAAGAAACAAAGAAATAAAAGAAAAATAATTATTTATAAAATCGCTAAATTATTCGGCGCGGCAATTTTATTATTGGTATTGGGGTTTGGCGGTTATGCTTATGCTAATAAAGATGACAATGCGGAATGGCCGCCGAGAGAACGAAAAATTTATTTAAACCCCGGTCTTGTTACAGCGTTCTTTGATATGAGGGGGGAAGAAAAAACGGAAATTGAGACCTTGAAAAATGATTTTAACGGCGACGGCGTATCCGAGGATGTTAAATTTATAGGGATGCGATATGGAGATCCGGATAATGAGGGATATTCATATATTACAAAAGTTCTTTTAGAGAAAAATTTTTTTAATATAATCGGAGTGTTTGTCAGCGCCGAAGCGATTGATTTGAATAAGGACGGAAAAAATGAGTTGGTTATAACAGTTATTGAAAATAAGTTGTATAATATGGTTATACTTAATTATACAGACGGGAAACTCCGTCCGTTTCCAATTTTTGACACAACCGGCGAATATTTCAACGGAATTTGGTCAAAATTTAAAATAGAATTGCAGGATTTTGTGAATTCTCCGACGATAATTATAACCGGCGTGCCGAAATATGCTGGTGATTATTGCGAATGGAAGGATATTTTGAAATACTATAAATGGAACGGCGTTGGTTTCGAGTATTATGATGACGAGGATCAACCTGCGTTTTCTTTGGACTATTGTGAAGATACGCCAGTGAATGGAATGATAAAAATATCAGAAGTAAAAATGGAAAATAATTAAATTGGTTTATGAAAATAAAAAAAATAATTGCCCGCGAGATTTTGGATAGCCGCGGAAATCCGACGGTGGAGGCGGAAGTGTTTTGCGAAAATTTTAGCGCCAAGGCGGCGGTTCCGTCAGGCGCTTCAACCGGCACGCACGAAGCGCTGGAACTTCGCGACGGCGAAAAAAAAAGATTTGGCGGAAAAGGAGTTTTGCGCGCAGTGGAGAATGTTAATATCGTTATCGCGGAAAAACTCCGCGGGATGAAAGTTGTGGAACAAGAAAAGATTGACGACGCCATGATTGAATTGGACGGCACGGAAAATAAAAGCAATCTTGGCGCGAATGCGATTCTCGCGGTCTCGCTGGCCGTAGCTCGCGCGGGCGCCATGGCGGAAAAATTGCCGTTGTATAAATACATCAATAAAACTTTTGGATTTTTTAAAATGTCCTTGCCTCAGCCCATGATGAATATTTTAAATGGCGGAGCGCACGCGGATTTTGCGGCGGATTTCCAAGAGTTTATGATTTTGCCCAAGGCTGTGAATTTCGCGGAAAAAGTGCGTATCGGCGCGGAAGTTTTTCACGCTCTAAAAAATGTATTGAAAAAAAATAAATTGGCTACCGGCGTGGGTGATGAAGGCGGTTACGCGCCGGATTTGAAAGCCAACGAAGATGGGTTCCGGCTGATTTCCGAAGCTATAAAAGAAGCGGGATACAAGGTTGGGCAGAATGTGGAGTTCGCGATTGACGCGGCCGCGTCGGAATTTTATGAAAAGGGAAAATACGCGTTAAAAAAAGACCCCACTTCGCTAAAGCTTCGCGGGGCAGGCAAAAAAAATCTTACCGCAAAAAAGCTTTTAAGTTTTTATAAAAATTTGGTAAAAAAATATCCCATCGTTTCCATTGAAGACGGATTCGCGGAGGATGATTGGGACGCGTGGAAGATGATGAAAAAAGAATTGCCGGGCACGATGCAGGTAGGCGATGATTTATTTGTGACAAATGTAAAACGGCTGGGAAAAGGAATTAACGAAAAAGTCGCTAACGCGATTTTGATAAAAGTAAATCAGATCGGCACATTGTCGGAAACAATTGACGCCATAAAGCTGGCGCAAGAAAATAAATATAAAATTGTGATATCGCACCGTTCGGGCGAAACCGCAGACACTTTTATTTCCGACCTCGCCGTCGGCTCCGGCGCGGAATATATCAAAACGGGATCGTTGTCGCGGTCGGAGAGAGTGGAAAAGTATAATAGATTGATGGCTATAGAGCAGGAATTAGCTTTTTAGCTTATTAGCTTATTAGGAAATTCCTAAGAAGCTACAAGCTACAAGCTACAAGCTAATTTATGAGACCTAAACCAGTAGTATTATTGATTCTTGATGGCTGGGGAATTGCCCCGCCCGGAGAATCAAATGCCATTTCAATGGCAAAAACGCCGGTAATGAATAAGCTGATTGCGACTTATCCGGCGATGACCTTGGCTGCTTCCAGTTCCGAGGTTGGTTTGTATTCCGGCGAAATGGGCAATTCTGAAGTTGGGCACTTGAATATCGGCGCCGGGCGCGTTTATTATCAGACTGGTCCGCGCATCAACAAAGCAATTTCCGACCGGACATTTTTTGAAAATCAAGCGTTTCTTAATGCGTGTAATTTTGTAAAAAAGAATAAATCAAAATTGCATATCATGGGACTGGTCAGCCCGGGCGGCGTGCATTCAAGCCAAGAACATCTTTTTTATTTGTTGGAATTGGCCAAAGAGCAAAAAGTAAAAGAAGTTTACGCGCACGCTTTTTTGGACGGGCGCGATACGATTTATAACGCGGGAAAAGATTTTATACAAAAATTGCAAGAAAAAATGAAAGAGACGGGCGTGGGAAAAATCGCTACCATGTCCGGCCGGTTTTACGCCATGGACCGCGATAATCATTGGGACAGGATTGAAAAAACATATTTGGCAATGACAAAAGCGGAGGGGCCGGCGGGCAAAGATGCTGTAAAAGCGCTGGAAGAATCTTATGCAAATAATGTTTTTGATGAAGAATTTGTACCTACGGTAGTGCAAGGCAGAATGGGAAAGCCGGTGGCTACGGTGGCGGAGAATGATGCGGTAATTTTTTTTAATTTCCGCGCCGACCGCGCCAGAGAAATAACCAAAGCGTTTGTCGCGGATGACTTTACGGGATTTGCGCGCGAAAAAAAGTTGAATATTTTTTTTGTTTCCATGGCCGAATATGAAAAAGGCCTGCCGGTTGAAGTTGCTTTTCCGCCCGATATCATTCATGAGTGCCTGGCAAAAGTTATTTCTGACAATGGCTTGCGGCAGTTACACATCGCGGAGACGGAAAAATACGCGCATGTGACATTTTTCTTGAACGGCCAGCGGGAAGAAGCGTTTCCCGGCGAAGAGCGGGCGATTATTCCTTCGCCGCACGTGCCGTCTTATGACCAAAAACCGGAAATGTCGGCGCGCGATCTGACTTATAAGGTTACGGGCGCGATAAAAGAAGGCAAGTATGATTTTATTATTGCCAATTTTGCCAATCCCGATATGGTGGCGCATACAGGCAATTTGTCGGCAACGATCGCGGCCAACGAATTTGTGGATAAGTGTGTGGGCGATATCGCGGAACAAGTTTTGCTATTTGGCGGCGCGCTTTTGGTTACCGCGGATCATGGAAATGCCGAAGAGCTGGCAAATTTGCAAACAGGAGGAATGGACAAAGAACATAGCACCAATCCCGTGCCGCTTGTGATTGTAGGAGAAAAATTTGAAGGCCAAAGCATGGGCTTGCCCGAAGGCGTGGGCGCGGATTTGTCGCTTGTGCCGCCGGTGGGGCTCTTGTCTGACGTGGCGCCAACGATTTTAAAAATCATGGAATTGGCTCAGCCGGAGGAAATGACGGGACATCCGTTGATATAGCTTTTTAGGTAAGTAGCTTATTAGCTTCTTAGAGAGACCTCCTAAAAAACTAATAAGCTAAGAAGCTAACAAGCTAATCTATGCCGGAATTGCCGGAGGTGGAAACCATTCGGAGGCAATTGGAAAAAGAAATTAAAGGCGCGACCATAAAAAATGTTGTCGTGCGAAACGCCAAGCCGTTGAATGTACAAGCAGAACAATTTATTGCCGCAGTGCGCGGCGCAAAAATAAAAGAAGTTGGCCGGCGCGCCAAGCTTCTGATTTTTTATTTATCAAATAATTGGCGCATTTTATTCCATCTCAAGATGACCGGAAGAATGTTATTGGCAAGAAAAAACGCGGAACCAACAAAACACACGCACGTTATTTTTGAACTTTCCGGCCCGCGCAATCTTTTTTTTGAAGATTATCGCAGATTTGGATTTGTAAAATTGCTGGAAGAAAAAAATTTGGAAAAATATTTGGCAGGCCAGGGCTACGGCCCGGAACCGCTGTCTAAAAATTTTAATTACAAAACAATGAAAGAATGCCTCCTGGCGCATAAGAATAAAAAAATAAAACAAATATTAATGGAGCAAACTTGCGTCGCGGGGATCGGCAATATTTATGCCGCGGAAATTTGTTTTCACGCGGGCGTGCGTCCGGACCGGAAAATTTCCGGCATAAAAGAGCCGGAACTAAAAAAGATTTTCAGCGGAATAAAAAAGATTTTGATGTCCGCCATCAATAACCGCGGCACCTCCGCCGACGCCTACGTTGATGCTTACGGAAAGCAGGGGACATTTGTGCCAAAATTGAAAGTATACGGCCGGGATGGGGAGAAGTGTTTGCGGTGCGGCGG
>CAZFZQ010000023.1:0-12846 GCA_964522845.1 uncultured Gammaproteobacteria bacterium
GCGTTTCCGCGCGAAGTGATTGCTCCAAATGGCGCACCATTTTTATTCCGCCCTCGGCATAAATATTTGGAATGTTCAGGGCTTTTTCCACTTTTTCCACGCCAGTGTCCGTCAAGGAGGCGGCGCGCATTTTTAAATCCAAATTATAATCTTCGTTCTCTTTTAAATTTTTTATGATGCGGGCGAAGCGGGCGTAAAGCTCACCCGACTCCTCTGCCGGCGCGGAAATGATAAGCGGAGTGCGCGCTTCATCAATCAAAATGGAATCAATTTCATCAACAATGGCAAAATTGTATCCCCCGCCTCGCGTCGAATCGCCTCCGCGAGTCGAGGCGGGGCGCATGACCAAGTCCTCGGCTGAGGCGGCCATATTGTCGCGCAAATAATCAAACCCATATTCATTATTAGTGCCGTAAGTAATGTCCGCGGCATATGCTTCTTTTCTGGAACACGGGCGCAAGAAATCTTGATTCACGCGAAAACTTCCCAAAAGGTCGCGCTCCTTATCCTCGGCTTCTTGCCTGTCCCGCGAAGCTTCACCGTGTCCTTCCGAAGCCTTTGGCGAAGGAGGAGCGGAGTGGGATTCTTCTTTGGTTTCGGCTTTCCAGACGGGGTCGTAAAGAAACGATTGCATATGATTGATACAGCCGATTGTTAGCCCCAAAAAATGATAAATTTGTCCCATCCATACCATATCGCGGCGGGCCAAATAATCGTTCACCGTAACCACGTGCGCGCCAAGACCGGTAAGCGCGTTCAAATATACCGCCAAAGTTGAAGTTAAAGTTTTTCCCTCGCCGGTTTTCATTTCCGCGATTTCCCCGCGGTGAAGCACCATTCCGCCAATCAGCTGGACATCAAAATGCCTCTGCCCCAGCGTCCTTTTCGCCGCCTCTCTCGCCAGCGCAAACGCCTCGGGCAAAAATTCCTCTAAATTTACACTATAGGGAGTTTCGCTTCCTATAGTTTCTTGGACGCGGGATTTGAGGGATTTGGCGCGATTTTGCAAATCAAAATCAGAGAGCTTGGCAAGTTCCCCTTCCAGTTTATTAACCTCATCCACCTGCGGCTGAAGTTTTTTGATGATTTTTTTATTAGGATCGCCGAAAAACATAGAAATTAGGAAAGTAGGCGAGTAGGATAGTAGGAAAAGTAGGGCAGTAGAAGAATAGGGTTGTATTTGCCTACCATCCTACAATCCTACTGTCCTACTTTCTATCCCTTGACATCTCCCCTATCTTATGCTAAATTAAGGGATAGGTCAAGGAGGAGACAATGCCGCACTTTGTAT
Source organism: uncultured Gammaproteobacteria bacterium (assembly GCA_964522845.1). Classification (GTDB taxonomy): domain Bacteria; phylum Patescibacteriota; class Patescibacteriia; genus CAZFZQ01. The sequence goes on from CAZFZQ010000023.1 coordinate 1,292, forward strand.
CAGCATCTTGTCGAGGAGAGAAGTGCCAAATATGTAAGGCACCGGCCACGCATAAGGTTGGTGAAGAAATCTTTGATGACGACCCAAATCAGGTTCGTCACAATCTTACCGCCTACGTCTGTTGCAAATGCTTGGGAATGATTTTTGGTTCGGGTTGCTGCGGTCCCGAATCCGTACAAAAACCATAGCCCTTTCCGAGCCCCACCGCGAGCCCTTCGTAGCTTCCTGCGTCCTGCCGAAGCTTTAGCGAAGGAAGAAGCGGAGAACGGGGGCTCTTTTTTTTATTACGCCGACGGCCAGTTCTTTCTCTTCGTCTTAGATTGTGCCATTTTCTGAAGACGCTCATCGCCTTTTTTTAAAAGGTCAATCTGCCGCTCGTATGATTTTAACAATATTTTACTCGCCTCCATTTCACTTCTGGTCTTTTCAATCCTTTTGCGCAAATCAGATAGGTCATCTTGCGCATAACCCAATTCTTTGGCGATTTTATTACTCTCCATTCCTTCCGCCAACAATTCTTCGCCGTCTTCCAATATTTTTTTATTCTCTTCCAAAGACGCCTGCAATTTTATGACAATTCTGGTTAACGCATCCATCGGTTTATCATTTATAGAATATACAACCTCAGGAAAATTTTTGTTGAATTTTTGTTCTCCCATAAAGCTGATTTAAATAATAAAATTTAAAAGTTTTTCACGACGGGTACCCGACCTCAAATTAGCGACCAGGCCTCGAATACAAAGACGGGGAACTATAGGAGGCCTGGTCGCGAGGAGGTCGGATACCCTGATAAAATTAAATTATTATTTCTATTTCTTCTTCAAGTTGCACGCCGAATTTGTCGCGCACCTGTTGTTTGATAAACGAAATCATCATGATCACGTCCTCGGCTTTGGCCGTGCCGTCGCTCAAAATATAATTAGCATGTTCCGCCGGAATATACGCGCCGCCGATTTTTTTGCCTTTCAATTCCGCGCGCTCAATAAACCAAGCCGCGGGAATGGCGCCGCGCGAAGCGAAAAGATTTTTTTCTTCCGGAGAAAAATTTATTTTTTCCAAGAGTTCTTTTACTTGCGGGCCTTTGAAATTTTTAAAAATACAGCCGGCGCAAAAACCTTTAGGCTCTTTCGCATTTCGCGCAGCCATCACTTCGCTGATTTTTTGATCCAGCAAATCTTTTTCCGTTTTTTTGAGCGAAAGCCAAACGCGCAGGATTACGGGTTTGCCGCCATCGGTCCAATATTTAAATTTACTCGCCCTATATTCATATTCAAACCACGACTTATCCACCCCACTACGCTCTGGAGTACCAGAGCTACGCGGGGCAGGCAACAAAATCTCAGCTTTTATAAGGACGTCAGAAATAGACTTTCCGTAAGCGCCGGCGTTATTAGCTGTAGCTCCGCCTACTGTGCCGGGAATACCGGCCAAACTTTCCAAACCCGCCAATCCCGCCTCGGCCGCTTTTTTTACCGCCAAAAATAACGGCGTGCCCGCGCCAACAATCATCACATCGTCCGCAATTTCAATTTCCGTAAAAGCGATTTTTATAACCAAACCGTCAAAACCCGCATCACCGAAAAGCAAATTTGATCCCCCGCCCAAAATAAAATATTTTAAGTTTTTTTCTTTAGCCCGCGCGAGCGCTTCTTTTATTTCTTCAACATTTTTTACCACAACAAAAAACTTCGCCGCCCCGCCGATGTGGAAGGTGGTATATTTGGATAAACTCTCGTTTTCTAAAATGTTTAACATAATTTAAGGATAACGCTAATGGCTATCGCCCACTAATAATGCAAATATTGGAATTATTCGTGGCGCGTAGCGCATTCGCATTATCCACAGAGTCGTTCCGCGACTTTGTAGACATCTCCCGCTCCCATAATTATTATCACATCACCCTTTGTCACATTTTTCCGCAACGCTTCTTCGGTTTCCGAAAGATTGTCGCAATAAATCATTTCACGATCCGGTTTTTGATCTTCATCCGTTTTCCAATATTTTACCACCGCCTCGGCCAACGATTTTCCCGAAATATTTTTATCGCCCGCGCGCCCGGCCACGTCATAAATTTCTGATAAAATTACCACATCCGCCTCGCCAAACGAACGCACAAAATCCGCGAAAAGCGCTTTGGCGCGATGATGCTGGTGCGGCTGGAAAGCCACGACCACGCGCCGGCCCGGATAAAATTCGCGCGCCGCCAAAATCGTGGCCGCAATCGCGGTCGGATGGTGGCCGTAATCGGAAATAACCGGCGCGCCTTTGTATTTTCCCACGAGCTCAAAGCGGCGCCACAGCCCGGAAAAACTCGCCAGTGATTTTTTTATTGTTTCAAATTCCATGCCCAAACTCATAGCCGCGGAAATGGCCGCCATAGCGTTATAAACATTAAAGAGCCCCGGGATATTTAATTCCACGGTGCCCAATTTATTTCCTTCCAGCAACACATCAAATGATTGCCTCCCCGCCTCGACTCGCGGACGGTCGACGCGAGGCGGGCCCTCTTCCACTCTGCGATTTTCAAATTTGAAATCCGCGGACGCGCCCACGCCATAACCGATTTTCCTGTTTGTGAGGCCGCCGATAATCTGCAAAGTGTTTTTGTCATCCGCGTTAAAAACCAAAAATCCTGACGCGGGAATACCATAGACATATTTTTCAAACGCGGATAAAACATTTTCCAAATTTTTATAAAAATCCAAATGGTCGGCTTCAATATTGGTCAAAAAAATATATTCCGGATAAAGCAAAAGCATGTGGCTGTTGTGCTCGCACGCCTCCACCACAAAAAATTCTCCCTTGCCGATATGCAAATTTCCATATTCAAAATCTTTTATTTTTGAGCCGACGACAACCGTGGGATCGGCGCCTGAGTCAATCAAAATTTTCCCGATCATGGCCGTGGTCGTGCTTTTGCCATTGGTGCCGGATATGGCCAAAGTTTTTTTCTGGCGTGTTATATCGCCCAACGCTTCAAAATAACTTTTTTGCGGAATTTTATTTTTGCGCTCCGGATTGCTCGCCGGCACGGCGTCGGAATAAATAATCAAGTCCGCGTCCGGCGGCACGTTTTCTTTTTTATGGCCGATAAAAATCCGCGCGCCCATTTTTACAAGCTCATCAGTTATTCCAGAAGCCGCCGCGTCCGATCCGGAAACCATAACGCCATCGTGAAGCGCCCACTTGGCCAAAGCCGACACCCCGATCCCGCCCGCGCCCACAAAATGAATTTTTTTGTATTTTTCAAACATAACCACAGATTTTTATTCACAGATAACACAGATAAAAACATTTATTTTAATCTTATCTTAAAAACTATGATATTACAAGCAAAATAAAAAACAACTCATGCTGTTTTTTTTACCTCTATCTGCGCAATCTGTGTCCGAAAAAATCTGTGGTTTATTTCTTCGCCATACCGGTAGACGGCATTTCAAGATATGTAACTGAACCGGCGTCCACCATCTTCATATCCTTGACCTTGGCCATCACCCCTTCAATTGATTGTTTGTCGGAAAGATCCAAAGACAAATTTTTATTTTCACTTTGCAATTGCGATAAATTATCTTCAACTTTTTTCATTTTATAACCGTTAACCGTGATATTATTCAATATCGCAAGATAAGCGACAATAGCGAAAAACCAAGAAAGCGCCAAAAATGCGTTCAATTTAAAAACCGGCATTTTTTTGCGCGAATATTTCCCCGTCCTTCGACTTGTCCCGCATAGCTTTAGCGACGTGGGAAGCCTTGGCGAAGAAGGATGATTTTTATTAACCATAACTTTTATTTTTGCGGGGCCGATTTTTCCCGCTCCGATTTTTTATCAGGCTGTTGTCGAATAACAAATCGTATCCGGCAACAGCCTCTTAGGGTTTTGCGTTCCGGGGACTGATGCCAAATATCATTTCTGTTCAAGAATCATAATCTTGGGCAAAAATCGCTTCAAAATTTTTCGGCTTAATTTATCATTAGGCCTCAAAATTTATTCAGCAATTTTGCCGCAATATTCTGATTTTTCACTACGAAAGCATATTCGGCAACAGTCCCCTTTTTTTCGCGAACCCGAAAAATCGGAGCGGAATAACCCGGAGGAAGATTTTGTGCGCTAGCAAGGGTGTGCATCCCGCTATTTTTTTTGGGCGGTGCGGAGCTTTGCGCTGCGCGCCCGCCTGTTTTTTTGCGCCTCCTCCTCGCTCGGTGTAATCGGCTTCTTGATCTTGATGACCAAGTGGGGGCTAGTTCTATAGAACCGTTTGACGATTCTATCTTCCAAAGAATGGTACGAAATAATCGCAAGCCGTCCTCCGGAAGATAAAATCCCAACCCCGTCTTCCAATAATTGTTTTAACGCGCCCAGTTCATCATTCGCTTCAATGCGAAGCGCCTGAAAAACGCGCGTGGCCGGATGAATCCCGCCGACCCACGGAATCTTTTTTTGCCCGTCCTTCGTAGCTTTACGCGAAGAATGGATCCGCAATTTAGCGCGATAAAACGCCAAGATAATCTCCGCCAATTCACCGGTCGTCGCGATCTCGCGGCCGCGTCTGGCTTCCACAACGGCCCGGGCAATATTTATGGCATTTTTTTCTTCGCCGTAGTTGCGAAAAATATTGCCCAGCTCCTTCTCGCCGTATGTGTTGATTATTTCTTTAGCGCTTATGCCTGAATTTCCGAACCTCATATCCAGGTCTTCGTCGGATTTGAAAGAAAATCCCCCGCCGCCTTCCTCCAACTGTCCGCTGCGCAAACCCAAATCCGCTAAAATTCCATCTGCTCTTTCAGTGTACTTTTTTAAATTGCGAAAATTATCATTAATAATTTTTACCCGTTTCGCAAGTCCCGCTTCTTTCAATCTTTCCTCCGCCACCGCGATCGCTTTTTTATCCAGTTCAAATGCCAAAACTTTTCCATCCGGCGCGGTATTTTTCAGAATTTCCATCGTATGCCCTCCATCGCCCAGCGTGCAATCAACAAAGTTCTCGCCGGGTTTAGGGTTCAATCCTTCCATTACCTCCTTCATCATTACCGGTTCGTGAATCATAATTTTATACTCCGGCATCTCCTATTCTTTCAGCGATTTCATCGCCCATTTTTTCAAAATTCGCGCGATATTTTTCCCACGCATCCTTGTCCCAAATTTCCAAATGGTTATAAAGCCCGGTTACCACCACATCTTTTTTGATGGCGGCAAAATTGCGCAAATAATCCGGAATGACCGCTCTGCCCTGCGCATCCAATTTCAAATCCATAGCGCCCGAAAGTTGCGAGCGGACAAAAGAACGCGGATCAGAGTGCACGGTTTTTATTTTGGAAAGTTCGGTGGCGCGCCGCTCCCATTCATCCACCGGATAAAGCGCCAAACAATGATCCAATTCGCGCGTAATCACTATGCCTTTGTCAAAATCATTGCGAAATTTAGCCGGTATGGCCAACCGGCCCTTATCATCCAAAGTGTGTTGGTATTCGCCGATAAACATATGGTCGCTTCGCGACGGATTATTAGAACTGTGGATAAACCAACTCCCCACACAAAAAACACGTTCAAACCCATTTAAGCCAAAAAATCAGGACTTATCCACAGATTCTTCCCCATTTTTTACCACCGTATCTATATTATACACCATAAAACCCCATTGTTCAACTTATTCCCCCCTCCTTTGGAAAAGGAGGGTTGGGGAGGATTTAACAATTAAAAAAACTTGGGGGTTACCCAAGTTTACTTTGTGATTTTTTTTCTGATATTTTTGAACTTCTTTCTCAAGTCGGAAAAATTCTTTTCCACCTGTGCCTGCCGAAGTTGCAACATCATCCATTCGCCGCGGATCGCTCGCGCTTCATCCATAAGAAATTTTGCCGCCCTAATCAGATGATCGTTGGTATTGGAAATAAACGAAAGACGAGAATTAGTAAAATGATTGCTTCGCTGAAGTTTTTCCATCTGACCATAAAGAATACTATTTTCCGTTCTTACTTCCCGGATTCTTGCCTCAAGATTGCCAACCGTCCGATTAAACGTTTCCGTGCTGACGCAACCGGCAAAAAGAAAAATTGCAATGAAAAGAACTGCTGCTCGCATCTTCCACCTCCTCTTTAACTTTGGCATATTGTTTATCAAAAGTCAATTGTCTAAAATAAAAAAAGGCCGCCGTTTTCCTCGTGGGGAAATTTGGCGGCCTTGTGCCGGGGTTAGGAGCCGGCGGGCCGTTCGGAAACCTGGACCTTCACCTCCTTTGCCTTGGCCTGGACGCTGACGCTGTCCTTGGCCCCCACGTGGGTCTGGAGCGTGGCCGGTTTGCCGTTCACGGTCAAGTCCTTGTTCTTGCCGGACACGCCCACCGCTTCCAGGATCTCGGAGAGCGCCGCGCCGGACTTCGGGAGCTTCGCGGTCTTGGTCGCGGCCGTCGCACTCGTGCCGACCACCTCAACCTTCACCGTGAGCCCCGCCTCTTCCTTCTTCTTGCGTGCCATGACTGCCTCCTTGGGTTAGTAAACCTCAAGAGCCGGAATTAGCTCTTTGAAGTGTATTTTCTTTTTACCATGTTGCCACCAATTTGTCAAATTAGCGCAAGCAACGCCTGCCGCCATATTGCTTATATAAACAATTCCGTGCTGGCCACAGGTCAGCATCGCGGCCTGCGATGTGGGATATGAAAAATGTTCATAGTAGGCAATATCATCCGGATTGCAAGGACTCACGGCAAAAATCGAAATGAGTTCGGCCGCGGTCCGCGTGTCAATAAAGATATCCACCAGCGGATTATCTTTCACCGCCTGCCAAGCCGCGAGCCGCGCTTCCATAGTGTCCACGCAAGCAATGACGGAATCGCGAAGCGGCTCGCCCGCGTACATACGGGGCAAGGCCTTGATTTCCACGCCGCTCTGCCGTAGTACCAAATCCTTCAGAGCCAAAACCTTGAACATCCCCAAATCGGAATTGCCGTAAGCCGACATGGGAATGTTGTGCGATTCAATGGCATCTCCGTCATACACAGTAATATCAGTCAAGCCGATTTTGGCAAGCATCGCCACCAGCTGACTGCCGACTGAACCGGCGCCCAAAACCACAACCGGCTTAGCGAAGGCCGGATTGAAAATTTTATTCTGCTGTGAAAAATTCAACCGCTCGCGGTCAAGAAAGGTGCTCATACCGCCACCGCCTCTCTAATTGTCGGCCACTCTTCAATCTTTACCAACGCCAGCTCCGGCGTGTATCCGTCGCGAAGCCAGCGAAGCACGTAGCTGAAAGTATCGGCATACCGGAGTGCCGACGCGGCCCGGATGATGGCCTCGGTGGCATTGCCAAAACACGGCGTGCCATCCTTGCCAATATGCGGATGCGGCACCCGGTCGGGATGAGTCGGATTTTCCGACCAAACGGAAATGGTTCCATATTTGCTGACACGGATAACAAACGAACCCACATTATACATCACCCCGTTATATTTCATGGCGATGGGCTTGGTATGGGCCTGCAGGCCATCATCAATAATCGCCAAATTCTCAATGTCAGACAGAGCGCTGATTTTTTTCCATTCCTCGCCAAGCCGCTCGCGGGCATTACTTGCGTACTGATCGGATTTTAATACTTCAAGAAGCTGTATATATTGCCGGATATTTTTCTGAATGACAGCAATCTCTTCAAATTTTCCAAGCAACTCCATATTGGTACCGGCCAAAGTTCTCTCAATGTGTTGCGGACGAAGCGTAAGCCAGTCATAGGCCTCGGACATAAACATCACTTGTTCCAACGGCGCCGGCCGGCTCTCTTTTTTCTCTTTCTTCTCATTACAATAAGCATTCCAGCACTCGGCCAAAAGAAGTTCAAAAATCTTAGCGCTGGTTATTTCATTAAAACAAGTTATCATCGGTCCCAAAAAATAAAAATTGGAGCCGACGATTTGCGCCACCGCGCCGCCATCGTCTTCCGCCGCAATGCCGCGGCCGGGCGTAAAATTCATACACACTTGCTCTTTGCCATCAGCGGCCAAAGGCAAGTTAAACACTCTTCCTCTGTGGCAGGAAGAAACTTCACCCGGAGGAACGCAATTGGTGAAAATATTGAGCCGTCGCGGCGTCTCCGCGAAAGGCTCGCGGATAAAACCGTAAGCGCCCGTATGGAAATGGATATCCCAGCCGCCAATGATGCCGGCGAATTCTTCCAACAGGCCGCGATAGCAGATTATCGCCTGCGCGTATTGTTCCCTTTTGGCCGCGACTTTTTCTTTGTCCGGGTCGTATCCTTCCCAGTGAATTTCCACTTTTCCGCGCGAACCGACAAGAAACGCCAGCTCCGCATCGCCGAGAAGACAGGTCGTCGGCGACTTAAGAAAAAACGCATCAACGGGAGTAATGCTCAAGACCTCTATTGAGAGGTCCGTGAATCTACTCTCGTTTTTGGCGGAAAAAATGCAAGCCGGAACTTCAAATTCCCCTACGCGCACCGTGGTCTTTTTGTAACGAATATTCCTCTTCTTAAATTCCGCATAGTGGCTTAGAACCGCGTCGGCAGAAATGGCAAAAGACAAATTAGCCGGAGTCGCAATCTTCTTAGCCGTTTTCTTGCTCATAACCGCTCCTTTTCGGGACTGTTCTGTTGTCAATAAAACTGTGGGAACACTACCATAATTTAACGAAGGTGTCAATTTATGCGTCTGATCTTCCGATGATAAGTTATGGCAAACCGGTGTGCCTCGTCGCGCACGCGGATAAAAATATCTTTGAAAGTCTCCGCCACTCTATGCAATTCCAAATCCGTTTTGTCAAAAACCAGCCGGTCATTTTTCCGAGACAATCCCTTGGCCAAACCGATGACGGGAATATTTAATTTGAAAATTCGCAAAACTGATTTTGCCGCATTCACCTGTCCTTCTCCGCCATCAACAAAAATAATATCAGGTTTCTGCCAATCATTTTTAAACCGGCGCGTCAGAACCTCGCGGAGCATCCCTACATCATTTACGCCCTTGACTGTGCGGATTTTAAATTTTTTATATTCCGACTTTTGCGGCTCGCCATTAAAAAACACCACCATACTCCCCACCGCATGCGCTCCGGAAATATTGGAAATATCATACCCCTCAATTCGTCCCATAGCATTATACTGTAGGGCTTCGCAACCCCTACAGTACTGTAGGGGTTGCGAAGCCCTACAGTTAAAATCGGAGTCTTTTTTAATGAGGGAGATGTCGCGGATGTGGTTTAGGGCGTAAAGATTATTGCGAAGCGCGATGGCGCGTTCAAAGTTTTCCGCTTTTGCCGCGCGTTTCATTTCCGTTTTCATATTTTTTATAACTTTTTGCCGCTGCCCTCTAAAAAATAAAATTAAGTTGCGGATATTTTTCATATAATCCTGCCTGCTGATTTTTCCCACGCAAACACCCGGACATTTTTTTATCCCGTAATAAAAACAGGGGCGGCCTTGATTTTCGCGGCACTCTGACCACGGAAAAATTCCGCGCAATATTTTTAGAGCTTCGCGGAGCGAACCGGGAGAAGTGAAGGGGCCAAAAATAGGATTTAGGTTGTAGGATTTAGGTTGTAGTTCAGAACCGCGGAGCAAGACAGGGCGCGGGAATTGTGCGTCAGTAATGGCAACATATAAAAACGACTTATTGTCTTTTTCGCGGATATTATATTTTGGCGAATATTTTTTTATGAGTTGCGATTCCAAAATCAAGGCCTCAATGGCCGATGGCGTCTCGCGCGTTTCCAAATCAAAAATTTCCGAAACCAAACGCTCGGTTTTAATATCGCCAGCCCTCATAAAATAACTGGAAACCCGCCTTTTCAGCGAACCGGCTTTACCCACATAAATAATTTCACCGGCTTTATCTTTATAGATATAAACTCCGGGCCGATCGGGCAGTCCCGCCGTTCGGTCCGCCGGGATGAATCCTACGCTTCGCTTCGGCTCTGGGGCACCCGAATGCTTGGCGGGCAGGTTTTTTAATTTTTCCCCTATATTCATAAAACCTTTTTTAAATATTGCCCCGTATACGACCTCGGCATTTGCGCGATTTCTTCCGGCGTGCCGCAAGCGAGCAACTGTCCGCCCTTGTCCCCTCCTTCGGGACCCAAATCAATAATATAATCCGCGTTTTTTATAATATCAAGGTTATGTTCAATCACGAGCACGGTATTGCCGGCGGAAACCAATTCTTGCAAAACGGCAACCAATTTTTTCACATCTTCATAATGAAGGCCAACCGTCGGCTCATCTAAAATATAAAGCGACTTGGACAGCCCGCCGCGAAAACGCAAACTCTGGTACTTGGAAAGTTCTTTAGCAAGCTTCACCCGTTGCGCTTCTCCGCCGGATAAAGTCGGCGCGCCCTGCCCCAATTCCAAATATCCAAGACCAACTTGGCGCAACACTTTCAGCTTGTCATGGATATGCGGAATGTCACGGAAAAATTTTTCCGCTTCATCAATTTCCATTTCCAAAATTTGCGCGATATTTTTTTCTTTATATTCTATCTCCAATGTTTCGCGGTCAAATCTTTTTCCTTTACACACGTCGCATTTTACAAAAACCGTAGGTAAAAAATGCATTTCAATTGCAATCGTGCCATTACCTTCGCAATGCTCACAGCGTCCGCCCGGCCGGTTGAAACTGAAGCGGCCGACTTTGTATCCGCGTTCGCGCGCGTCCGGCGTCATGGCAAAAAGTTCGCGGATAAAACCCCAAGCGCCCGTGTAAGTCGCGGGGTTGGAGCGCGGGGTGCGCCCGATGGCCGATTGATCCACCACAATCACGCGGTCCAAATATTCCAGGCCTTCTATTTTTTTATGCGCTCCCACGGCCGTGCTCGCGCCGTATAATTTTTTGGCCGCGGCCGCGTATAAAATATCATTAACCAAAGTGGACTTGCCTGAACCGGAAACGCCGGTCACGCACACAAAACGCTTGAGTGGAAATTCCACATTAATATTTTTTAAATTATGTTCCGTGGCGCCTGTGATTTTTATTTTTTCTTTTCCAACCTTGCGCCGCGTTTTTGGCCCGCCTCGACTCGCGTGTACGAGTCGACGCGAGGCGGGCATCGGAACCGACTCTTCCCCGCGCAAATATTTGGCGGTCAATGATTTTTTATTTTTCAAAAATTCCGGCAGGGTCCCTTCCGCTACAATTTCTCCGCCGTTTTTTCCCGCGCCCGGCCCGATGTCCACCAAATAATCCGCCGTCAAAATCGTATCTTCGTCATGCTCCACCACAATCACGGTGTTGCCCAAATCGCGCAAATTGACGAGCGTCGCGAGCAACCGTTCGTTGTCGCGCTGGTGCAAGCCGATGGTCGGCTCATCCAAAACATACAGCGCGCCCGTGAGCCGCAAGCCAACTTGCGAGGCAAGCCGTATTCTTTGCGCTTCGCCACCCGACAATGTCCCGGCGCGACGATTTAGAGTCAAATAATCCAAGCCCACGTCCAGCATAAATTTAAGGCGGTTTTTTATTTCTTTCAAAGCCGCGCTGGCAATCTCCGCAAGCTTCCCCGTGAGATGCAAATTTTCAAAAAAATCATACGCTTCGCGGATGGAAAAATTTACCAC
>CAZFZQ010000024.1:0-7726 GCA_964522845.1 uncultured Gammaproteobacteria bacterium
AAATTTGATAGCCCTTGGGCAGGTCGGGATAAAAATAATGCTTGCGGTCAAATTTTGAAATTTCGTTAATTTTGCAATTCAAAGCCAGAGACGCGAGCACGCCCATTTTTACCGCTTCTTTATTGATAACCGGAAGTACGCCCGGCTGTCCCGTGCAAACCGAGCAAATGGTGGTGTTTGGCGGTTCATATTCTCCGCGGTTGGAACACCCGCAAAACATTTTTGATTTGGTTTTGAGCTGGACATGGATTTCCAAGCCAATGACAGGTTCAAGCTTCATATAGTTTAATTTTAAGGTTTTTATGTTTAAAAGTCAAAAACCCGTCTTTCGGCGGATTTTTTTTACTACTTACTACTAACTACCAACTACTCACTATTTCCTCGCTTCCCTATAAACAATCGTGGTTGCGATAATCGGCAGGATGGAGAAAAAGGAGGCGATGAGGTCGGAGACAAGAAGGGTGGCGAGGGTGAGAGGGAGAGGCAGGGAGGTGGCAGTCAAAAGTGATTGGTTAAAAATCATGCCCAAGAGATTCATAATGCCTGCCAAAACCAGATAGGCGATGACAGCCCAGAAAGCCGCGGGCAAAACCAGGCGCCCGAAAATCGGCCAAAATTTTCCGCGCGACATTTCGCGGCTTTCATGCAAAAGCGCGCCCACGCCTTTTTTCTTTTCCAAGATCACAAGATAAATGGCAAAGGCGTACCAAACCGTAAAAATCACGCCTGGAACGATAATCATGAGAAATCCGCCCAAAGTTATGAGCGCGGTGACTATGGAGATTAAAAGGGCGGGCCAAAAAACCGCGAGCAAATCTTTAAATTTAAAATCAGCTTTTTTATTTTCCAAAAAGCGGGCGGTGTAAAGGATGAGAAAAATTGTCACGCCGAAATTTAAAAGATAAAACACGGCCGAAGCTCCGGCGGTCGCGAGCATGGCGAAAACTTGCGGTAATTGTAAAACGTCCGTAAAAAGAATGGACGCCAAACTGCTCAGGGCGGAGAAAACAAACATCAGCCCGAGCAAGGGCAGATATTTTTTCATCTTGGAAATATAAGTGTTCCAAGACAGGCGGATGATTTCGGCGATAGGTAGCATAAAGATAGGTTAATAGGTTAGTAGGTTTTCAGGTTGTTAGGTTAAAGAGTTTAGGGCATTACCTAATCACCTAAAAACCTATCACCTAATGACCTGTTTTTTATTATAACATTTTTTCCACAACCGCCCAAATTTTTTCGTGGATTGTGTCAATGGGTAGAAGCGCGCCCTTTTCTTCGCAAACAATCCGGTGCCAGTTGTTCATTTGAGAGACGAGGCGGAGCGATTGCTCGCGAGACATTCTTTGATATTCCAAATCTTGTTCATTGCCATCCAGCTTGCCGCGCTTCAGCATTATCCGGCGCGAAGTTTCGGGCGAGACGTCCAAATAAATAATTATATCCGGCCGGGGCAGTTCAAAAATTCCATGTTCAATTTTATCCAGCCAGTTTAAAAAATTTTCTCTTTCAAGATTGTCTTTAATTTTACTGCCTTGATGTATTTGGTTTGCCGAAACATAACGATCTAAAATCACAGTTCGATCCTCGGCAAGCCAGAGTTTTAATTTTTTGCTGGCTTCAAATCTATCGGCGGCATACAAAGATGAAACCAAATACGGATTTATTTTTGTCGGGTCGCCGAAGTGGCCGTTTAAAAGGCAATCAATTAAATTTCCGAAATAACTTTTTTCATGTTGCGGAAATTTTAACATCCCGGTTTTGTGTCCGGTTTTTTCCAAGCGTTGTATCAGACAATTTACTTGGGTGGTTTTTCCGCAACCGTCCGTGGCGTCAATGACGATTAATTTGCCGGGCATAAGAAAAAAATTTAATTAACACCCCACCTCAATCCTCCCCTCTAAAGAGCGGGAGGAGGTAAAACAAAGCAGTATCCTCTCCCCACTCTTTAGAGGGGGAGATGCCCGCAGGGCAGAGGGGGTATTTATATCTTAACTCCCGCTGTTGAAACCGTCTCATCGGACATATCCACGCGGATGTATTTTGCCAGGAGGGGATGGATTTTTTCTACTTCTTTAAAACATTGCTGGGCGATGCGGCGGTAGGAGATGTGGCCTTTTTTGCCGGAACGGAGCGGAATAAAATGATGAAGTTCGCGCAAATTCCAAGTGAAAAGCGTGCGTTTGCGGAAAGCCAAAGGCACAATGTATTGAGCTTCGTCAGGAAACTGCGCGGCGATTTTTTCGTACGTTTCAGCCGCTCGTTCCATGGCGGTTTTGTAATCCACTTCACAACCCGCGTCCACAATGTCTTGCGGGGTGCTGTAGCCGTGAGCCACGGTAACCGCCTGATTGGTTTGGGTGCACATGCGGTGGCGCTGGACGTCGCGGAAAGCGCCATAATCCATCAGAATATCAAAGGTGTAATAAATATGCTCCAGCTCGCGAATCGGCCTGTCATATGGGCTTCTGCGCTTCATGGCCTCGTTCACAAGCAGTTCTTTTATGGACAGGGGCATTTTATCCACCTTGGCTTTGACTTGGCTGTAGGGCAAGTTTGAGCCCTTATAAAGTAAAGCGGCAACCAGCTTATTTTCCGCGTCGCGGTCAAAGTCAACGACTTTTACAGCCACATCATTACTATAGGGAGTTTCACTTCCTATAGTAAATAGCCAATTGGAAAGAGCAGAGAGCTCTTTTGTTGTTTCCATCAAATACGGATTGGGGGCGGCGAATTTTTCCAAAGTCGGCGTGATTTTGGCGGCTTCGCTTTTTAGTCCCGCGCCGATGGCCTGCATTTCTTCCAAAGGATGGGAGAGAAGTTTGGTAATGGCCCAATCCAGGTTGCGTGCGTTTATAGTCATGCCTAAATTGGTAAGGGTGGATGTGGGCAAAAGATAGCGGATATTGTCGCAAACTTTGGCCTTTATGACGGATTCGTACATTTTGTCCGAAATTTTAGCGGATGAGGGTGCCTGCACCGCGGAGCTTTTGGTAATCCAAGAGCGAAGTGGTGTGGATAACTTTTGGTACGTTTCAAACAAAAAATCTCCGGTTTGTTCATAGAGCGCGCCCAGGGGCGATGACATGAGACGCGCGGGTTTGAGGTAGCGATTTTTATCAAAAACCTGGTAACGGGTGGATTTTTCCGTGTATGACGCCAAGCGGTTGTCTTCTATAACTTTGGTGGCGAGGATGGAAACGTTTTCTATAGCGAGCGAAAGCACAGCGTGTTCGGCAACGGAAGAATGGCCATAACCTACAACCCATTTTTCATGGAACTCTTTTGATTTTTCTTCGGTCAACTCTTTGGCGATTTCATCAAACGGCTCGGGGCTCCTGGAACACTTGGCAAAGCAAACCGCGCGCACTTCCGGTGTTAATCCTTCCAACGTATATATTCGCCTTTCGTTTGACATATATTATTTTTTAGGTTATAAGTTAATAGTGGCTCTTTTCATCAGCTTACAACAAACCGCGGAGGCAGGCAAATGGACAAAGGACAGCGGGGGAAAGATTTGCCGGCGCGCGTTCAGCTGGCGAGATTCATGATAGGCCGCAATGAACTTGGGTTGGAAGAAATGTACGAATTTTTGCGGCTTCTGACCGCGGTTTTGGCTAATGAAAAGCGCCGGCTTGAGACCATGCTGGAGCGTTTTGCGGATGTGGAACTGCATTTGGCGGAAATCAAAAAGTTGATGGAGGAGCATCCTCGCTGGTCGGAGAAGTAAGTTGGATATCTCGGGCAAACCCCGGGATTTTTTTATTACTGTAGGGCTTCGCAACCCCTACAGTAATGTAGGGGTTGCGAAGCCCTACATTAAAAAGTTATCCACACCCCGCGGCTTGACGATAAATTTTTATGGGTTTAAATTGTAAGTAGTGTAAGTAGTTGTTTGACAAGAGGTGAGGCGTGGAAAAAAGACAATATAATCCTTTGGTGCATGGCAAGCCGGAAAAAATTCAAGAAGACCTTTTGGCGCATTTGAAAGAAAGCGGCGTTCCAATGATTGATGGCGAATATCGTTTGAGTTTGACGCGGTGCGAAGATTGTTTGGCGGAAATTTTTACCAATCTGCCGGCAAGGACAATCAAATTTTTGATGGATCAACTTATTATCGCGGGCCGCAGTTTTACGGCCGAAAGACAAGGAAACGGCAGATGGGTTGTTGTCATTGCCGAAAAGCCCAAGCCGGTTTCTTACAAAGAAGAGCCGAAGTTTCCCAAAAAGAAAAAGTTGAGGGAATTTCTGCTGGGCATGAAAGCCGCGGGGCAAAAAATTGACTTGATGAATTTCACTTATTTCTGCCGCCTGTTGTGCGATGCGCTAAGCGAAGACAAGAGATGGAAGTTCTATACCAAGATGTGTAAAGACCGCAAGATGTCCGCAACCGGCGAGACGTTGCCGGAAACTATTTTGGAGCACACGGGTATTGATACTCCAATGCTGGGCGGAATGATGCTGGCGAAAGAATTGAAGGCGGGTACGGTTTTGAGTTATGACGTTTTGCCGGTTACTTTTTTTCTTCATGATCTGCCCGAAGGAATAGCGTTGAAGGGCGATGTTGATTATACCCTAAAAGGGAAAGATGTTGATGTGGAAGAAGATGACGCCTTTGCTTTGATGACATCGATCTTTGACGACGAGATTCGTGAATATTTTGAACGGGCTTATGCTATTGTGGATGAATCGGGGAAAGTAAAACGCGCCGGGCTGCCGATTGAACAAGCGTCACTTGACGCGCAATTGTTTACGGCCGTGGAAATTGCCGGATATCTTTCACGCGCGCTCTATGAGGTCAAAGCCGGAAATATTGTTTTTGGAAATACATTTTGGAACCATCGTGAGTTTTGGAATTATTTCTGGGGGAAATTTGTTTCTTTTGAAGCGCTGATCGGACCGCATGCTCAGTTCATGGAGGCTTTCATGGCTACGTATTGCGGTGCGGAATGGCGCAAGGAGTTGACGAAAAAGTAAAAAAATCCTAAGCTCCGGCTTAGGTTTTTTAATTGACTTGCCTGTGGATAACTGTAGGGAGCTTCGCTCCCTACAGTGGAAATTATCGGTTATATCCTCCCGTGCCGCCGAAACCGCCGCGCGAATCTGATTTTTCTATTGTTTCAACTTCTGAAAATTCTCCGCGCGTAATAGGAACAAATGTACCTTGCGCCAGACGGTCGCCTTTTTTTATTTCCGCAGGCACGTCCGTGACGTTAATAAGCTGTATTTTTATTTCGTCTTGCGGTCCGCAATAATCCTCATCAACAATACCGATGCCGTTTCCGAGCATTAATCCCTTTTTTTTAATTAAAGATGAGCGGGATGAAAGCATCAGCATGTGGCCTGCCGGCGCTTGGATAATGAGGCCGGTGGGAATGAGCTGTATTTCTTTTGGATTGATTATCGTATCAACAGAAGAGGCGATGTCAAAAGCCACCGAGCCCGGCGTTTGATATTGAGGAAGGGGGATAGATTTATCCAAGCGTTTTATTTTAACTTGCATATTTGTCTATGAATTTTTTAATTTCTTTTTTATATTCTTCCATTGTGCCGGTGTTTAAGATTGTATAATCGGCCATGGCGATGGGGCCGGCTTTTTCAATATTTTCAATTTCTGCGAAATCGCGGGCGCGGGCTTCATCTTGTGTAAAGTTTCTGTTGCGGAGCGCGGTATCTTCGGCATCGGAATGGCGCTTGGAAATCCGTTCGTAGCGGAGCGCGGGCGGAGCATAAACAGCAATGACGGTTAGGCGGTCGCTATAATATTCTTTTAAAATTTTATATTCCGACCAGCTATAAAGTCCGTCGGCAACGAGATTTTTTTGCGCGAGCACGGCGTCAAATTTAGGAATATTCAAAGTGGCAAAAGCACCCATGCCGTGTTCTTTCCGCAAATCTTCGCGGATTTTTTTTTCCGCCGCTTCGCCCGAGATGCCCCGCTCTTTGGCAATATCCAAAGTAATTTGGCCGAAGCGGACAAAACCCCATCCCAGTTTTACAAATTCATCAGCCAAGATGCTTTTTCCGGCTCCGCACATTCCGACAATGGCAATCATTTTGGCCATATTAATAAATTTGTTTAAATACGAAATCTGATTTTTGACTCTCTTCTTTCAAAAACACGGCACCTTCTTTGGCTATAACTTCTTCCACGTCATTTTCAAAAATTTGCCGCACCGAAGCGTTCCACTCGTTGTTTGGTTTATAAAATTCAACTTGTATTCCGGCTTGTTCCAGATATTTTACCGCGTCGGCATTGCGATAAATTTTTCCAATTACTACGCGTTTAATACCGGCCGCGATAAGATATTTTGAGCAATGAATACAAAAAGAATAAAGCGTATAAAGTGTTGAGCCCTCGGTTGATTGGCCCGGGTTGGCCGCGGCTTGCAGAATGGCGTTGTGTTCGGCGTGGATGGTGCGGACGCAGTGGCCTTCTTCCATCAGATGTCCGGCTTCATCGTCGCAATGAGGAAGGCCCGGAGGCGAGCCGTTGTAGCCCGTGGAAATTATGCGTTTGTTTTTCACGAGTACCGCGCCAGCGCGCAGGCGGTCGCAGGTGCTTCGCGTAGCCACGATCCTTGCGATAGCCATAAAATAATCATCCCAATTCGGGCGGAAGTAATTTTGTTCCATAAAAGCAGTTTTAATTCTACTTGTATTTTAGATGATAGAAATTAAAGCGTCAAAAAACCCGCCAAATAGGGGCTGTCCCAAAGGCGGGGTTTTTGATAAATGTTATTGTTTGATTTTACGCTTCTAATCCTAATTTTCTTTCTACTTTGATAAGCCGTTTGTCCAACTCTCGCACTTCAAAAGTATAAGCAGTATTGCCGAGACGCAGTTCCATGCGGTTAAAACCCTCTTTTACAACCTGTGCCAATGTTTCAATTTGTTGTGATAAGCTTTTGAATTCTTGTTTTATTTCTTGATCCATATGTTTATATTATAGTTCAAGGAAATAATCCGTGCAAACTACACTTCCAGTTTTATGCCCGGGCCCATGGTGGCGGAGAGCACAATGCCGTTGATGTAAGTACCTTTGGAAGTTGAAGGCTTTGATCTTTTTAAGACCGAGATAAATTCGTTGATGTTGGCGATGAGCTTGGCATCGTCAAAGGATAATTTGCCAACCGCCACGTGGACATTGGAGGTGTCGTCGTTTTTGAAAACGATTTTTCCTTTTTTCAAACTTTCAATTGTGGTCTTGATTTTGGTGGTGACGGTTTCATTCTTGGGAGAAGGCATTAATCCTTTGGGGCCTAAAAATTTTGCGAGCGGAGCGAGTTTTGGCATCATATCCGGAGTTGCCACGGCAACGTCAAAATTGATTTTTTGCGATGATTTTATTTCGCTGATCAATTCTTCGCCGCCCACGATATCAGCGCCCGCGTCTTTGGCTTCTTTCTCATTTGCCGGAGAGGTGAAAACCGCGATTTTTACGGTTTTGCCCGTACCGAAAGGAAGAGTGACTGTGCCGCGGACTTGTTCTTCGCCTTTTTTGGGATCAATGCCCAAATTGGCGTGGAGTTCCACGGACTGGTCAAATTTTCTTTTTGACAATTCTCTTGAAAGTTTTAATGCTTCGGGAACTGAATATTTTTTTGATTTATCAAAGACTGCCTTAGTGTTTTTTGTATCTTTAGTTTCCGGTTTCTTTACTTCTTTGTTTTCTTTCTTCTTTGTTTCTTTTGCTTTTGTCATACGTTTTATCGTGGTTCAAACCCTG
>CAZFZQ010000024.1:7826-11691 GCA_964522845.1 uncultured Gammaproteobacteria bacterium
TATAGTAAACGCAGGTCCCACAATTTAATTAATTATTTGACAGTTATTCCCATTTGCTTTGCCGTGCCAAGAACCATGCTCATTGCCGATTCTATTTTTGTGGTGTTGAGGTCGGGCATTTTTTTCTCGGCGATTTGCCTGATTTGGTCGCGGGTGACAGAGCCGACTTTTTCCGCGTGCGGCCTGCCTGAACCCTTGGTAATGCCGGCGGCTTTTTTCAAAAGTTCCGGCACGGGCGGAGTTTTTAACTTAAAAGTGTAAGTGCGGTCTTCATACACGGAAATTTCTACCGGAATAACGTCGCCTCGCATTTCTTTGGTGGCGTCGTTAAACTTGGCGCAAAATTCTGAAATATTCAAACCGTGCTGGCCCAACGCGGGACCAACCGGTGGCGCGGGATTGGCCGCTCCTCCGGGAATTTGCAATTTGATGATTGTCTTTAGTTTTTTTGCCATATTTGTGAGAGGGTTAGAGAAGCGCTAACACCCCGTTAATTTATATCTTCTTAACTTGTAAAAAATCCAATTCAATAGGCGTTTCGCGGCCAAACATATTGACCAGCACTTTGACTTTGCCGCGTTCGTTGTCAACTTCGTCAATTTTGCCCTCAAAGTTTTTGAATGGCCCATCAACGATGCGCACAGCTTCGCCGATTTCCACGTCAATTTTGTATTGCGGTTCGTCCACACCCATTCTTTTTTGCAGGGATTTCACTTCATCTTCGGAAAGGGGAGTCGGAGTTGTGCCTGTGCCGATAAAGCCGGTGACGTTCGGCGTGTTCCGCACCATATACCAGGAATCGTCGGTCACTATCATTTCTACCAAAACATAACCCGGGAAAATTTTTTCCGTGACCACGCGGCGCTTGCCGTTTTTGATTTTTATTTTTTTCTCGGTCGGTATCAGGATATTAAAAACTTTGTCCTGCATGTCGTAAGAAGTGATGCGCTGTTTCAAATTTTCCGACACGTTTTCTTCATAACCGGAATAAGTGTGGATCGCGTACCAGCGCCGTCCGAGTTGTCCTATTTGTTTTGGCATAATTAGCTTTTTAGCTAGTTAGCTTCTTAGCTTTTTAGGTAAAAACATAAGAAACGAGCTAACCCCCTCCTTAATTTTTTATAAAAATTTTGCGAGCAATTGCTCCAAGCCCAGCGAGAAAAAGTAGTCCAGTATTCCGAAGAAAAGCGCGATGCCGAGCGATATGCCGATGACGAGCAGGGTGTAATTGGTAATTTCTTTTTTGGTGGGCCAAGCGACTTTTTTCAGCTCCGCTTTTGATTCTTGGAAATATTTCATTATTTTGTTCATCATATTTTATGGTCTTAAAAAAGGCCCGCTGGCCTTCATAATTTCTATTATTAATATAACACATAATAAAAAAGTTGTCAAACCGTTGATCAATGGGCAGTTTTGTGGTTAAAAAATCCGCCCTAAACTTGTTAATGGGCGGACAATGGTTTTTATCTGGAAAGTTCCGGATGTTTTTCGTGAAGCCATTTGATGTCTGCCGGAGTCGGTTTTAGTGCTGCCCGATCCGCGTGCATGATGGAATAGATGCTTTTATGTTCCGCGCCCAAGATGGCATGTCCAAATTCATGGGCCATAAGGAAATATCCAAGTCGGCCAAAAAGTATTTCTTTGACGAAGATGGTGAGCGGGCGCAAAGTCCACCGAAATACGCCATCCGTTTTTAGATGCCTGTCGTAGTCAATAAAAATTACTTCATTCTTGGTTTTTTGCGGCGCCTCATCCGCGAGAATAATCCGCGGGCGCTTCTCCGGCGAAAGATGCGAAAACCACATTCCGATACCATCAATGATTTGCCGGCGGCAAACGGAAGCGAAGCTGTTCTTTTCGCACGTCCAACGATGGTTGGGTTTTTGTACAAGGTAAATCGGCTCGCGCAAATTGAAGGTTGGATAAGAATAGCATCCCGCGAAATTCATGAATGAAATGAGCAAAAGAACGTATTTCATTTCTCTCTCCTTTTGGTTTAGATATCCAAATTTTTTACTGATTTGGCGTGGGTTTGGATGAAACGTTTGCGCGGGAGGACGTCGTCGCCCATTAAAACCGTGAATACTTCTTCAGCCGCTTGCGCGTCGGCAACATTGACGCGTTTCAAGATTCTGTTTTGCGGATCCATGGTTGTTGTCCACAGCTGTTCCGGATTCATTTCTCCCAAACCTTTGTAGCGCTGGATATTGGCTTTTGAAGTGCCGGCTTCTTCTTCGGCCGCCTCTGCTTCCGCCTTTTCCGCTTTGGTTTTTTTCTTCAAGTCTTTTTTATTTGCTACAGCCGAATGTTCCGCCATAATTTTATTTTTTTCGTCGTCAGAGTAGGCGTACCAAGAATTTTTGCCGATGGAAATTTGGTATAGCGGCGGCTGGGCGATATAAATTTTGCCCTGCAAGATAAGTTGCGGAAAATAGCGGTAGAAAAGGGTGAGAAGCAGGGTGCGGATGTGCGCGCCGTCAACGTCGGCATCGGTCATGATAATCACGCGATGGTAGCGCAGGCCTTCCATATTAAATTGTTCGCCGATATTGGTGCCCAAAGCAATGATTAAATTTTTTATTTCGTTGTTGGATAACATTTTGTCAAGCCTGGCGCGCTCCACGTTTAAAATTTTGCCGCGCAAGGGGAGGATGGCTTGTGTTTTTCTATTGCGCCCCATCTTTGAACTGCCGCCCGCACTATCTCCCTCCACTAAATATAATTCAGATTCTTCAGGATTTTTCGATGAGCAGTCCGCGAGTTTGCCCGGCAAGGTTAGGCCTTCCAGCGCGCCTTTGCGAAGCACGGTGTCACGGGCGGCGCGGGCGGCAAGCCTGGCGCGGGCGGCTAAAATGCATTTTTCCAAAATCGCTTGCCCGTCCTTGGGGTGCTCTTCTAAAAATATTGTCAAACCGTCGGAAAAAACCGATTCCACAGCCGCGCGCACTTCCGGGTTGCCGAGCTTGGCTTTGGTCTGGCCTTCAAATTGCGGATCTTTTATTTTTACGGAAATAACCGCGGTTAAACCCTCGCGCGAATCATCGCCCGCAAGATTTTCATCTTTTTCTTTGAGGTAGCCCTGTTTTCTGGCGTAATTATTTAACACGCGGGTTAAGGCGCTGCGGAAACCGACCACGTGCGTGCCGCCTTCGGGATTGTAGATGTTGTTGGCAAAAGCAAAAACCGTTTCTTTGTAATCGTCGTTATATTGCAAAGCGACTTCCACCGCCACTCCGTCCGCGGGTTTTTCCACGTAAAAAACATTGGCGTTCTTTTTGTTTTGTCCGTGGTTTAAATGTTTTACGTATGACGCGATGCCGCCTTCAAAATAAAAATTGTACGCCTTGTGTTTGCCGGCGGCGCGCTTGTCTTTGATGCTGATGGTAATGCCTTTGGTAAGGTAGGCCTGTTGGCGGATGTGATCCAAAATTGTTTTCCAATCAAATTCAATGGTTTGAAAAATCGCGGCGTCGGGTTTGAAAATGATGGTGGTGCCGCGTTTTTTTGTGTTGCCCGTGGATTTTACTTTTCCTTGCGGTTTGCCGGTTTTGTATTCTTGCTCCCAGCTTTTTCCGTCGCGGTGCACCTCGGCCTTCATATATATAGAGAGGGCATTTACGACTGAAACGCCGACGCCATGAAGGCCGCCGGAAACTTTGTAACCGCTGTCGCCGAATTTTCCGCCGGCATGCAATTTGGTAAGTACCAATTCCAAGGCGGAAACTTTAAATTTTGGATGGGTGTCAACCGGAATGCCGCGTCCATTGTCTTCCACGGAAACCATATCGTCGGGCAAAAGCGCGATCGTGATGTGATTGCAAAAGCCGCCCATGGCTTCGTCAATGGAGTTATCCACAACTTCCCA
>CAZFZQ010000025.1:0-11593 GCA_964522845.1 uncultured Gammaproteobacteria bacterium
AAAAAGGCCATCCGGATTTGTGCCGCGAGATTGTAAATAATTTTGTAAAACAAGTCGGAGCGATGACGCCCATAAAAATAGAACAGCCGCTATCCCGG
Source organism: uncultured Gammaproteobacteria bacterium (assembly GCA_964522845.1). Classification (GTDB taxonomy): domain Bacteria; phylum Patescibacteriota; class Patescibacteriia; genus CAZFZQ01. The sequence goes on from CAZFZQ010000025.1 coordinate 99, forward strand.
CTGGACGCGAGATTTTTTGTCATCATTGCCCCCAAAAGTTTAACTAATTAAATTGATATGACCAAAGCAAAAACGCACAAAGCAATTTCAAAAAGATTTAAGATTACCAAAACCAAAAAAATTCTGAAAAGAAAAAATGGCCAGGCCCATTTTAATTCCCGCGAATCCGGAAAAACCACCCGCAATAAAAGACGGGATATTTCCATGGGAAAAGAATTTCACAAAAATATAAAAGAAATGATGCCGTATAATTAATAACAGCTTGTAGGAAAGTAGCTTCTTAGCTTCTTAGGAAAACGCCAGTAAAAAATTTTCTTCCTAAAAAGCTAAAAAGCTAAAAAGCTAAAAAGCTAATTTTATGCCGAGAGTAAAACGCGGAGTGATGCACTTGAAGAGAAGACATGGCCTTCTTAAAAAAGTTAAGGGTTATCGCCATGGCCGCAAAAAATTGATGAAGCTCGCCAGCATGGCTACGGTCAAAGCCGGCGCGCATGCTTTTCGCGACAGGCGCGTAAAAAAGCGCACGAACCGCGGATTTTGGCAGATCAGAATCAGCGCGGCTTTGAAAGATTTGGGCTGGTCATATTCCAGATTCATGGGAGCTGTAAAAAAAGCGAATATCGGATTGGATCGCAAGGTTTTGTCCGAATTGGCCGCCACCGAGCCCGCGATTTTTAAAAAAATTGTTGAGAGTTTGAAAAAATAAATTCAATAAAAATCGCTCGTCATTGACGGGCGGTTTTTATTATGCTATTTTTATGGAATAAGAGGAGGCGGAAATGAGCTATCGGGATCCGGCGGGATTTTTTTGCACGGCGGAAATGTTGTTGGGGTTGATTCTAAAAGACAGGCGGATTGATCTTGAAAGGCACAAAGATTTTTTGAGTTTCTCTGTAAGAGATCTTTATGAATCACTTTTTATTGCTGATCCCCAAAGAATACTTTTAATGTTGATTTGTTTGCCATATGATGACAGGGTGAAGGAAATCATAGAATTCGGCAAAGAAAACAATATTTCCGAGCAAGCGTGGCTTGAAGCGATAGAAAGACGGGCGCAGAACGGTTCATAACAGCCGTTCTTTTTTTGTAAAAAAAATCCGTCCTTTGCGGGGACGGCTTGCTATTTACCGGCGGTTTGCGGCAAAAGCAGGGGATCGCGGCTGTTGGGCGATTCGGTGAGCATTTGGATTTCAGCTTCAGTCTGCGCAATCTCAGCTTTGAGCTCGGCAATGCGCCTGGTTTTTTCCGTAAGCGCGCCGTTCTCTCGGGCCGGTTCAATTGCCAGTCTTGAGAAAGAAAACTCTTCATCAGCACCGGGGCAGAATTTTACTTTCCACCCTAACGACCCGTATTTCTGCCAGAGCCAATTCAGTATCTCTATGTCATTCGTTCTGAGATCGTTTAGTATCTTTACCGCTTCATTGCCGAGACTTGATGTTGTGAATTGCGCCTTGATAAAAGAAGTTTTTCTAAACCAACCCCGTGTTATTTTTTTGTAATTGCGCGCGATTGCGGAATCTATGGCCGCCTCGAGGATGGCAATTTCTTCACCATGAGACTCGCGCCTTTCGTTTAAGAATTCTGCACGTTTTTGTTCCAGATCGCCGGGCTTGATAGCCATTGTCGCTTCCTTTCAAGGTGCGATTAACTGCCCAAGATATATCATACTTTTTTATATCTGTCAAGGGTATTTTTTTATTTTAACTTTTTTGCTATACTATTATTATATGCCCAGTAAGACCAACTTTGATTTTCGCCGCTAAAGGCGGCGGGAAAAATCAAGTGTTTTTATTGGGTATGGACTATAAAATTTAAAAAACTTTGTTAAAATTTTTAGATAATTATTTAAATATTTTCAAAGTTGTCTTACTGGGTATGGAAGAGAAGTCGCAAAAAATAATTTACGACATAAGCTGGTCTGCCATATTAAAGGTGGTGGTTATTATTTTAGCCGTGTTTTTCTTGTTTTTAGTGAGGCACTTGGTTATTATTTTTATCGTTGCCTTAATTTTAGCAACGCTTATCAATCCTTTGGCGGATATGTTTGCCAGGCGGAGAATCCCGCGCGCCTTGGCGGTTCTTTTGATTTATATCGGTCTGATCGGGCTTCTTGCCTTTACGCTCACCTTGCTTATACCGCCGCTTATTGAAGAGTCAGGGCAACTTTTGAAAAATTCATCCGGATATTTTAAGGATTTTGTCGGAAAAATTTCTTATTTTCAGGAATCAGGATGGGCTAAAAATTTAATCGGCGAAGGTGATGTCGGTGCCGGCGCGCTTCAGGCTAATTTCCCCAAAGCGTTAAGCGGATTTTTTGCAACGGTTACAGGATTTTTTGGCGGCATTGTAACTTTAATTTTGATTTTGGTGCTGGCTTTTTATATGGTGGTTGAAGAAGGCGCGCTTAAAAAATTTTTTCGCGATATCGCGCCATTATCATATCAGCCGCATTTGGTCGGCCTCGTAACGCGGGCGCAAAATAAAATCGGACTTTGGTTGCGCGGTTCTTTGGTACTGGGGATTGTAGTCGGCACTTTAGTTTATATCGGACTCACGATTTTGGGAGTGAAATACGCTTTGGTTTTGGCGCTTTTGGCCGGGATACTGGAGCTTATTCCTTATATAGGTCCGCCGACTTCGGCTATTCCGGCGGTTTTTTTGGCTTTCGCGCAAGAGCCGATAAAGGGGCTGTTCGTTTTGATTATGTATATCATAGTTCAGCAATTGGAAAATCATATCTTGGTGCCGAAAATAATGAAAACCGTGGTTGGCATTAATCCTATCGTGAGCATTTTGTCTTTAGGCATCGGTTTTTCCGTTGCCGGAATTTTAGGCGCGCTTCTGGCGATTCCTACGGCTACGGCCGCCAGTGTTTTTGTATCGGATTTTATAGAATTTAGAAAAAAGAAAAATACCATATGATTCATTTGATCCCGCTTTTTGAAGGGGGTCTTATTTTTTTAACGCTTGAAGTTTTTTTATTTAAGCCGGCCTCTTGGATTTACGCTATGGCCGCGATTACGGCGCTGATTTTTTTAGGCGCGCTTATCCCCAAACGGAAATATTCCAGCCGGCGCGATTTTTTTCATTTTATTTTTAATCCGCTGATCTTTGCCTGGTCGGCTTTTTTATTGCTTTTGTTTTTTGAAAATATATATTTCCGGCATTTTTTCGTTTTGGGCGTCGCGGCTTATTTGTTTTTTTATTTTGAAAATTTATTTTATTATCTTATCGGAGAAAAAGAAAAGAACGCGGACAATTTTTTGCGGATGACTAATCTGATGAATGTTGTCTCAATTTTTTTTCTTGCCGCCGGCCTTTACGGAGTGAAAACGTTTATCCAATTGCCCATCTGGCCCTTGGCCGCGGTTTTTTTCGTGTTTTCCGGCGCTTTGGTCTACGGCGTTTTGGGAATCGTGAAGCCGGCATTCCGCGAAATTATCTTTGATATTATCGTTTTATCGCTCATTATCATGGAGTTCTTCGTGGTTTTAAGTTTTTTGCCCATTGGTTTTTACGCCGGCGGCGCGATTTTGGGAATTATTTATTATATGATCGCCGGAATTGTCATAAGTTTTTTAAAAAACGCGGCCGCGCCGTACAAGCGATACGTTATTGTCGGCGGGATTTTGCTCGCCATCGTCATCTTGACGGCGAGGTGGATGTGATGTAAAGTTGCAAAATATGTTAAAAAATATCGGCGAAAAAATTTCTGTAAATTTTATCATCTGTCTGGGGCTGGGGCTTTTGGCGGCTTTGATTGGCAGTTTTGCGATTATCAGTTTTGTTCTGCCGGCCGACTATTGGCTTGGCAGCAATAATGTATCCGGAAATAATCAGCAGTTTTTGAAGACGAGTTTGGGAATTAAGGCGTATGGCGGGTTGGAAGTATTCAAATTTTTAGACAGTACTTTGCCGTCCTCGGCCTGGATCTATCGGAAGAAATTGCCGGCCGCGCAATTATTGGATTCTTTGTATTTGGATAAGGATAAGCTCGGTTCCGGTTTTGTGCTGACAACGGACGGCTGGATTGTTTCCAACAAAAGCGCGCTTGGCGGGCAAAATGCCAAAGGACTGGCTGTGGCCGTGAAGGGTAAAATTTATGACGCGCAATCAATAGTTTTTGATACTTGGACGGACGCGGTTTTTATAAAAATTAACGCGGAAAATTTGCCGGTCGTGGCTTTGGGTGACAGCGATTCCGTAAAACTCGGCGGCATTGTTTTTGGCGGCGCAAGTAAAGATAATTTTTGGGTGAGTTTTGTTTCGGGCGCGGATTCTTATCCCGAAAGCGCAAATAAAACAGATGTTGTTTTATCTTCTGAAAAATTTGGGAAGAGAATTAAGTTGCAGGACAAGTCTTTACCGGTTGTAAATGGCGGACTGGTGGCGAACAGCAACGGAGAAATCATCGGGCTTATAATATCCGAACCGAAAGGAAATTTTGTTTTGCCGGTAAATTATTTTAAAAATTTGGTTTCTGATGTTTTGAAAAATAAAAAAATCGCGCGGCCGTATCTGGGCGTCTCTTACATAGATCTGAATGCGGCGCTGGGGACGGTATTGCCCAATTCGGGAAGCGGCACTTACGTGCGATCGTCCGCCGCCGCCTCTCCTGCCTACAAAGCCGGGATCAAAGCCGGCGATATTATCACGGGCGTGGATGACGAAAGATTTAACGAAAATAAGGATTTGTCGGAAATTATTTCAGAATATAAATCAGGCGATAAAATAAATATTAAAGTTGTCCGCGATGGAAAAGAAATGGGCGTTGACGTTATCTTGGGCGGGATGTAAAGATTTGACACTTTTTATGATATATGATAATGTATTAGTATTACGGCTGGTTCAATGGAACTGGCCATTTTAATAATAAATTAGGTCTATAGGTGATTAGGCGGATAGGTTAATAGGGGGATTCTCTGTAACCTACTAACCTAACAACCTACTAACCCAACAACCTATCAGTATGTCCGAGATAGAAAAAGCCATCAGGCAAATTTGCGAAGAAAAAAATATTCCTTACGAGTCGGTTATCGGCACGATTGAGGCCGCGCTGGCCGCCGCTTATCGCAAGGATTTTGGCGAGAAAAATCAAAATACCAAAGTTGAGTTTATCGCGGAGACCGGCGGTTCGCGCGTCTATGATGAGAAAACTGTTGTTGACGACGATACATTTGGCGTTGTGGTAAAAAAATTGGAAGAGCGGGAAGCGTTGCGCGCCGAAGGAAAATTGGAAAAGAAGGAGTTGACGCCGGAAGAAAAAGAAAAGGAAAAAGAACTTTCTCTTTATCCGAAACTGCATATCGCCCTCTCCGCCGCCAAGAAAATAAAAAAAGACGCGGACTTGGGAGAAATTTTGCGCATTGAACTTGAGGTGCCGGCGGAATACGGACGCATGGCCGCGCAAACCGCCAAGCAAGTTATTATTCAGCGCCTGCGCGAAACCGAGCGCGAAATGGTTTTCAATGAATTTAAAAGTCAGGAAGGAAAAATCGTTATTGCCACGGTGGAACGCCGCGACGGCCGCCTCGTGCTTTTGGATGCGGGCAAGGCTACGGCCGTAATGCTTCCGGAAGACCAGATACAAATGGAAAATTACCGCACCGGAGCCCGTTTTAAAGTCTACGTAAAATCCGTGGGACTCACTTCCAAGGGCCCGGAAATTTTGGTGTCGCGCACTCATGCTGACATTGTGGCGAAACTTTTTGAATCGGAAATTCCGGAAATTTCTTCCGGCGTGGTGGAAATAAAAGGCATTGCCAGAGAAGCGGGTTCGCGTTCCAAAGTCGCGGTTCATACGACGGATGAAAACATTGACCCCATCGGTTCTTGCATCGGCCAGCGCGGCGCGAGAATTCAAACTATCATCAATGAATTGGGCGGTGAAAAAATTGATATTGTTTTGTATGACGAAGATATGTCAAAATTTATCGGCAACGCCTTGTCGCCGGCAAAAGTTTTGGGCATTGAAGCAAATAAAGAAAATAAAAGCGTCATCGTGAATGTGGCGCCGGAGCAATTTTCTTTGGCCATCGGGCGTTCCGGACAAAATGTCCGCTTGGCCGCCAAGCTTACCGGCTGGAATATTAAAGTCGTTGAAAAACGGGAAGATGCTGTGAAACCGGCCGAGGTGTCAGTGGAAGCGGGGGAAGGATCGCCGGCAGCCGAAGTTGCTGAAGTCCCAAAAGAAGAACCGGTTGCAAAACCAAAAAGAACAAGAAAAAAGAAAACGGAAGCGGTGGAATAATTCCGTAATTAGTAATTAGTAATTTTTATGCTATATATATACAACATCATTCTTTATCAACCGATTTATAACGCCCTGATTTTTTTCTATAACATTATTCCCGGCCATGATTTGGGCGTATCCATCATCGCCATTACCGTGATTTTGAAAGTTATTCTTCATCCATTTCTCGCGAAGTCATTAAAATCACAAAAAGCTCTGCAAGAACTGGAGCCGAAAATGAAAGAACTTCGGGAAAAATATAAAGATAACAAGCAGGAACAGGCCAAAGCCACGATGGAACTTTATAAACAAGAAAAAGTTTCGCCGTTTTCTTCTTGCTTGCCGCTTTTGATACAATTTCCGTTTTTGATCGCCATGTATCAAGCCATGACAGCGACGGTGGCGAACAAGGGTTTTGAAATTTTATATCCTTTTGTTTCCAATCCCGGAACGATCAAGGCCATATCTTTTGGCATTTTAGATTTGACCAAGCCCAATATTTTGCTGGCGATTTTGGCGGGTGCGGCGCAATTTTTTCAGACAAAAATGCTCTACGTAAAACAGCCGCCAAAAAAAGCGGGCGAGGGAGCGAAAGACGAAGGCCAGATGGCCATGATGAACAAACAGATGCAATATATGATGCCGCTTTTCACGGTTTTTATCGGCATCTCGCTTCCGGCCGGCCTTACTCTTTATTGGTTTTTTACCACGCTTTTAACTATCGGCCAGCAAGCGCTGATATTCAAAAAGAATAAACAAAAAGTGCAATAATATTTATGAAAATCGCGGCGAAAAAATTACTCGGCCTCCGCGTGGAAACAAAAAGCGGACGAAGGCTCGGACGCGTGCGCGATTTTGAAATTGATGCCGATACTTTGGAAATAAAAAAATTTTATGTCCGTCCGGCAGGACTGGTCAAGGGGCTTACGGACGGGGACTTGATTGTGGGAAAAAATTCCGTAGTTTCAATTGATGAAAATAAAATGGCGGTTGATGACTTAGTGGAGGCGGAACTCGCTGAAGCCGCGGAACGAAAAAAACAATTGGTAGTTGAGAGTTCGCCGGTTTTGACATCAACCGAGGAATAAAAGGAGAGGAGTATGGCTGAAATAAAATCGGAAATATTAAAGACGCTTGCGTTTTACGATATTTTTGAATATCCATTAACGCCTTTGGAAATTCATAAGAATTTGGGGACGGCCGCGGATTTTGCGGATGTTGCCGCCGCTCTGAATGAGTTAAAGATTGAAAATAAAATAATAATGGAAAGCGGGTATTTCTTTTTGGCCGGAAGAGAAGATCTTGCGGCGGAGAGAAAGGCCCGTTTTTTGATTTCTTTTAAAAAATTGGAACGCGCTAAGAAAATCGCCCGCCTTTTTGCCTGGTTTCCGTTTATAAAATTTATCGGCGCCTGCAATTCGCTGGGATATTTCAACGCCGCGGAAGGAAGCGACATAGATTTTTTTATTATCACTCGCCGCGGACGAATTTGGATAACGCGTTTTTTAACCACCATACCTCTTATCATTTTCAATCTGCGTCCGAAGGCCGGCAATATGCGCGATAAATTTTGTTTAAGTTTTTACGTTGCCGACAATGCTTTGGATATTTCTTCGGTGGCGCTTCGGGAAGGGGATCCTTATTTTTATCATTGGTTCTGCTGGATTTTGCCGCTGTATGATGATGGCATTTGGCAAAAATTTATCGGTGCCAATGGCTGGGTAAAAAACTATTTTCCCAATTTTGTGCCGCAAAATAATTATTTCGCGCTTGTCCCGCGAAGCCTCGGCGAAGTGGGGCCGCGGCCGCGATTTATAAAAAAAATATTTGAAAAATTATTTTTTTTGCCGGAAAAATTTTTCCGCTGGGGGCAAACGCTCGCCATGCCACGCGAATTAAAAGAGGCGGTATTTCGCGGCGACAATAGCGTGGTAATCAATGATGAGATGCTGAAGTTTCATTTGCTTGATCGCCGGGAGGAATACAAAAATAATTACGAATTACGAATTAAAAATTACGAATAAAATGCAAAAAATATTTTTTTATTTTTTTATATTTTTGCTTCCTTGGCAGACACGGATGATTTTTACGCCGGAAAAACCGGAATTTTTATCATTTAGCATTTATCTATCGGAAATTTTTTTGTGGCTCGCGCTGGCGTTTTGGCTCACAAACGCGGATTTGAAAAAAGTCAGCACCCCCCTTTTGAAAAGGGGGGGAGGGGGGATTTTGCTTTTTTGTTTCTTTGCTTTTTTGAGTATTTCCTGGTCTTCCGACCGCGTTGCCGCCTTCCGCCTTTGGCTTTTTATTTTTGACGGGATAATGGTTTATTTATTTTTACGGGAACATAGCGAGTTGCGGCAAAAGGCAATCAAAGTTTTTTTGTTCTCATTATTTATTGTTTCCCTTTTTGGCATCTGGCAATTTTTTAATTTAGGATCGCCGGCGCTAAAGTGGTTGGGATTGGCGACGCGGGGAGCGTGGAACTTGGGTGATATCGTTGTTCAAACAGATGGCACAAGGTGGCTTCGCGCCTACGGCCCCTTTTCGCATCCTAATATTTTTGGCGGTTATCTGGCAGTAGGTTTAATTATAATGTTTAATGAAATAAAAAAGATAACAAAAGCACTACGATCGTATGAGTTTTGTTACATTTATTTTTTGTCCGCGGTTTTATTTTTCGCGCTGTTTTTGACTTTCAGCCGGTCGGCGTGGCTGGCGTTAATAATAAGTGCATTTTTCCTCCCTCTTGCCCGTCCCTCGAAGCTCTTGGTAGTCCAAGAGCGAAGTGGGGTAATCAAGGGGGAGGTTAGGAGGGGGATTCTTAAATTTATTTTATTTTTATTCGTATTTGCTGTTGCATTGTCAATAATTTTTTGGCCATTGCTACGCACGCGCGCCACAAGCGCCGGCCGGCTGGAACAAAAATCCAACACCGAGCGGGTAGCCAGCTGGCGTGAAGGCCTTGCAGTTTGGTATCAAAATCCATTTTTTGGTTCCGGCCCCGGCCTCGGCAATTCTACTGTAGGGGTTGCGAAGCCCTACAGTCAGCCGCCGCATAACATTTTTATTTTAGTTTTGTCGCAGCTTGGGCTTGTCGGTTTCGCGATTTATCTTTTCCTCTGGCGCGGATTTTGGAAAAATACCGCCCGCTTCGCCGAATCGAGGCGAGCCACCCGCCCGATTTTAATTTTATTTTTTATCATCGGCCTCTTTGACCACTATCTTTGGACGCTTTACTCCGGGCAGATGCTTTTTTGGCTTGGTTTAAGCTTAAATCAGGATTAAAATTTTTCGCTAAATTTAGAAAATTTAAAACCCTTGACAAGGTTTATTTTTTATTGTAGAGTAAGATAAATCATTAAGCTTATAAATAACTTGTAAATAATATGAATTTGAAGCCATTGCATGACAGGGTAATCGTAAAACCCTTGAAGGAAAATGAAATGACAAAATCCGGCATTATTTTGCCTGATACTTCTAAGGAAAAGCCGGAACGCGGCGAAGTTATGGCCGCGGGCCCGGGACGTTTGCTGGATAACGGCACCCGCGCCGAGATGTCGGTCAAAGTCGGCAATAAAATTTTATTTAAAAAATACAGCCCGGACGAGGTCAAAATTGACGGGCAAGAATATTTAATTTTAGACGAACGCGAAATTCTCGCAATAATAGAATAGGTTGATAGGTTTTTAGGTTAATAGGTTATTAGGTTCTCCCTAACGACCTAATTACCTAACCGCCTAACCACCTGCATTTTTATGGCTAAACAAATTTCATACAGTGAAGACGCGCGCCAGGCCTTGAAAAGAGGCGTTGATAAATTGGCAAACGCGGTAAAAGTAACTCTCGGCCCCAAGGGCCGCAATGTTGTTTTGGACAAGGGTTTCGGTTCGCCGACTATTACCAAAGACGGCGTGACCGTGGCCAAGGATATTGAATTGGAAGATAAATTTGAAAACATCGGCGCGGAACTTGTAAAAGAAGTGGCGTCAAAAACCAATGATGTCGCGGGCGACGGCACAACGACCGCGACCGTGCTCGCGCAAGCGATTGTTGGCGAGGGCGTGAAAATGGTTGCGGCCGGAGCGAATCCGACGGAAATCCGCCGTGGAATAGAACGAGGTGTGGCGCTCGTTGTCGCGGAATTAAAAAAACTTTCTAAAAATGTTGATACATCAGCCGAGATAGAACAGGTTGCGTCCATTGCCGCCAATGACAAAGAAATCGGCAAGATTATCGCCAAAGCGATTGATGAAGTGGGCAAAAACGGCGTGGTCACGGTGGAAGAAGCGCAAACTTTTGGCATCACGAGCGAAGTGGTAAAAGGCATGCGTTTTGACAAAGGCTATCTTTCCGCTTACATGATTACCAATGCCGACAAAATGGAAGCCGAGTACGCCGACCCGTATATTTTGATTACCGACAAAAAGATTTCATCCGTGCAGGAGATCGTTCCGATTTTGGAAAAAGTGGCGCAAGCCGGTAAAAAAGAATTGGTAATTATTGCTGAGGATTTGGACGGCGAAGCGCTTGCGACTTTGGTTGTAAATAAATTGCGCGGAGCTTTTAATACTTTGGCGGTCAAAGCCCCGGGTTTTGGCGATAGAAGAAAGGCAATGCTGGAAGACATCGCGGTTTTAACCGGCGGAAAAGTTATTACCGAAGAATTGGGTTTGAAATTAGACAATATCCAATTGGAAGATTTGGGCAAAGCGCGCCGCGTTGTTTCCACCAAAGAATTTACCACCATTGTTGAAGGTGCGGGAGCCGCGGAAAAAATTAACGCGCGCGTGGCGGGAATTAAAAAAGAAATGGAACTCGCCACATCCGATTTTGACAAAGAAAAATTGCAGGAACGTTTGGCAAAACTTGCCGGCGGGGTTGGCGTGATAAAAGTTGGCGCGGCCACCGAGACGGAAGTGAAAGAAGTAAAATACAGAATTGAGGACGCAATCAACGCCACCAAAGCCGCCATAGAAGAGGGAATCGTGCCGGGCGGAGGCGTGGCGCTGGTGCGCGCGACCAAAGCGTTAGAATCCGGAAAACTTGCGGGCGAAGAAGGAATTGGTTTGAATATTTTACAAAAAGCGCTTGAGGCGCCTTTGAAACAAATCGCGCAGAATGCCGGACAGAACGGTGATGTGGTGGTAAATAAAATAAAAGAATCAAGCGGAAATTTTGGCTACAATGCCGCAACCAATAATTATGAAGATATGGTATTGGCCGGCATTATTGATCCGACAAAAGTTGTCCGTCTTGCATT
>CAZFZQ010000026.1:0-11038 GCA_964522845.1 uncultured Gammaproteobacteria bacterium
CGTTTTTAACTTTTTTCTGCCACTGGCTCCGCGACGTTTCAGAAAATTTTTCCGTGAGATATACATCCAAGCGCTTGCCCTTGTCTTGATCTTCTATCATTATATTATTTTTTTTCATATACCTTATACTTATATTATCTTTCCACAAAAACTAAGCGGCCGCTGAGTTTTTGTGGAAAGATAATTTTTTATTTTTTTATCTCTAAGCGCTCTTCCAGCTCGTGGTTTTCCCGCGCCGTGACGATTAACATCATCAAAAACATTACGGCCGCGAACGCCAAAAGCACAGTCCGCCCGGTGCCGAAAAATGCAGAAAAAGCCGCCATAAGATACGCAGTGTAAGCCGGATGATGAAAATATTTATACGGCCCCAAACCAATCCGTTCTTGCTTTACCGATTGCGGACGCAAAACCGCCCAGAGAAAAAATCGCCTCGGCCCCAAAGTCTCCACGGACCACAAAACCAAAAACAGCGAACTCCAACCGGTTACAATACAAAGAACGACGAGCCAATATGGCGGGGCAAAGAGCGCGTCCGTATTTCCCGCGAGCCATTTCGCCAAGAAAAAAGACGCAACCCAAACCACGCCGGCCGCAAGATAAAATATCATAGGGCGTTTTCTCCACGCGCGCAAAAACGCATGCAACAAAATATGCGCGGCCGGTATGGGCCCTAAAATAAATATTGTCCAGAATGCAATTGATGGCATAATTATAATTTTATTTTCTTAATAAATTTCTCAGCGTCTTTTTTATTCTTTACCCTGCCATTCAATTGTTCTTCGCGGAGCAATTGCAAAACTTCTCCCACTTTTATTCCCGGCGGAATTTTTAAAATTTTCATCACCGCGTCGCCATTCAAAAACGGCGCGGGCAATGTTGCCTTGGGCGACTTGCCCATCTCTTTCCAAATTTTATACGCCGCCTTAAAACGCGACAAATCCAGTTTAACATTTGCCGGCCGGCAAGCCATGGCATCCGCCAAAAATAATTGCATATGCGAAAGCCCGCCATAAACTTTATGAAAAAGATATTTTTCTATTGTTGTTTTATTCAGTATCCGCGGATCGCTGTATAAAAAAAGCATGTGGCTGCCGACAAGCCATGATATTTTTCCGATATCAACTCGCGCCTCCGGCGGAGCGGAAAATTTTAGCCGTTCTAAAAATTTCCGCGCAATCTCCGCGCCCATTTTGTCGTGATTATAAAATACCGTGCGGCCGTCTTTTTTCATTTTTGCCGCGGGCTTCCCAACATCATGAAGCAAGATAGCCATTTTAGTATCCAAATCAACCGTTTCGGAAAAATATTTTTTGAAAAATTTTATTTCAATGTTTTGGAGTGCCATAAGGGTATGGATCATCACATCACCTTCGCTGTGAAATTCTTTCGGCTGGGAACATTTTTTCATTGCAATCAATTCCGGCATCAAGGCGCGAGCGGCTCCGCATTCAAAATATTTTTTTATCGTTTCCACCGGCTGCGCGTCAAAACTTTTCAAAAATTCCGAAGCAATTACTTCGTACGGAACTTTTCTTTCTCCTGATTCCGCCAAATCATTGATTTTTCCGATATATTTTTTTACCGCGGCCCAGGTCTTCATTTCAATTTTGAAATCCAATTGCATGGCAAAACGGATCGCGCGCAACATGCGGGAATAATCCTCGGCAAAACGTTCCGCCGGCGCGCCCACGGCGCGGATTATTTTTTTATCCAAATCAAAAAGCCCTCCGTAGGGATCCACGATCTCGCCCGTAACAACATTCCAAGCCATGGCATTCACGGTAAAATCCCGGCGCGCTAAATCATCTTCTATGGGCAGGTTGGGATCGGCTTTAACTTTAAAATCTTTGTAACCGCCCGTGCCATACGCAAAATCCGTGCGCGGCAAAGCAATGTCTATCTGTCTCGCCTCTTCAGATCTGTCATTGCGAGCGCCGTCATCGGGGCGTGGCAATCTCGCCGTCTTCGGCGTAAATTTCAGCACGCTAAATCTTTTTCCAACCAAATCAACCCGGCCGGATTTTGCCAAAAATTTCTCCAAATCTTTTATCTTTATTTTTCTTACTAAAACATCCATATCCTTGACCGGCCTTCCTATTATTATATCGCGCACCGCTCCGCCCACGAGATACATCTCCGCGCCCTTATGTTCTTTTGTCATTTTTTTAGCCAACGCCAAAATCCCCTCTTTTTCAAGGATCTTATCAAGCTTCACAGCAATTTTCTTATCAAGCTTCATATTATTATATAGTATCAAAATATGCCCAAATATCAAACGCGGGGTTGACAAAGCCGGCGGAAATGCTTAAAGTCAAATAAGGAAAGGGGTGCAAGATGCTGACAACGAAACACATTTTGAAAAATGGCATTCGCGTTCTTCTTACTTCCATGGAAGGGACAGAAGCTGTCACGGTAATGATTTTAGTCAAAGCCGGATCGCGCTGTGAGGACGTGCTAACGAACGGCCTGGCACACTTTCAGGAACACATGTTTTTCAAGGGCGGAAAAAAGTATCCCAGCACTAAGGCCGTGGCCGTGGCCGCGGATTCAATGGGCGCGGAATATAACGCCTTCACTTCCAGTCAAGAAGTGGCCTACTACATGCAGTGCGCCGGAAGCCAAGTGGAAAAAGCACTGGACATTTTGTCCGACATGCTCTTTGAAACGCAGTTCAAACAGGAAGATGTTGAAAAAGAACGCGGCGTGGTTTTGGAAGAAATCAACAGAAAACTTGATGATCCCGGCCACCAGGTCTGGACAGATTGGCGCGGACTTATCTTCGGTAATCAGCCATTGGGACGGCCAATCCTCGGCCCGCCCGACAACATCAAAAAATTCAACAGCAAAGATTTTCTGCGATACAGACAATGGTTCTACGCCACGGACAGAATTGTGGTTTCCATTGCCGGAAAAATCAACGACAAAGCGCTAAAACTCGTGGAACAATATTTCGGCGCGCAGAAATCTTCAACTGGCGACGAATGGAAATTATTTGATTCCCGTCTCTGCACAGACAACGTGCAAATCCGCACCAAAGACACGGCCCAGGCGCATTTCGTCCTCGGCGTGTTGGCGCCCGAAGACAAAAGCGACCTTGCGCCAGCCGCGCGCTTGCTTGCGATGGCATTAGGCGGAGGCATGAGTTCGCGCCTCTTCCTCAGAATCAGAGAAAAACAAGGGCTTTGCTACAGCGTCGGCACTCATTATGAAAGGCTTTACGATATTGGATCTTTTGCTATTTACGCCGGCGTCAAACTGGAAAAAACCCTGCACGCTGTCGCAGGCATCATCAAAGAATGCGGAAAAGTTTTCAGAGACGGCATTACCAAAGCGGAATTGAAAAAAGTTAAGGCCATGCTGGAAGGCACTTTCGCGCTCGGCCTGGAAAATTCACAATCCGTGGCCATGTTCTATGGAAAACAAGAACTTCTGCACGATAAAATGGACTCGCCCCGCGAAGTGCTGGACAAGATCCAGGCCGTAACACTGCACGACGTGGCTCATATCGCATATTCAATTCTAAATCCGAAACGGCTCTGCATTACCGTCGTCGGCCCATACGAAAAGAAGTCGGATTTCTCCGAGCTTCTGCACTACTAAAAACAAAACCTCTCCGCAGAACGGAGAGATTTTTTTATTCCTCTTTTTTCATTTTCATCCGCTTGGCCGTATTTTCATCAAGATAAATTTTGCGGATACGAACATTCAAAGGCGTCACTTCCACCAGTTCATCATCGCTGATATATTCCAAGGCATCTTCCAAATCCATCAATTTCGGCGCGTTAAAATGTTCCATTCCGCCTTCGCCTTTGGAGCGCATATTGGAAAGTTGTTTGGCTTTGCAAACGTTCACGCGCAAATCGCCGGGGCGGGAATTTTGCCCCACCACCTGTCCGGTATAAACCGTGACATCCGAGCCGATGAAGAGGGTGCCCCTCTCTTGGATATTTACCAAGCCGTAAAGATTTGATTTGCCCGGCTCATACGCCACGAGCGACCCTTGCTCGCGTTCGCGCCAATTGCCCGGGTCCGGAAGATATTGATGAAATTCCGTATTCATAATTCCAAGTCCGCGCGTGTCCGTCAAAAATTCCCCGCGATAGCCAAACAGCCCGCGCGTGGGAATGATAAATTCCAAATAAACAATTCCTTCCACGGTTTTCATGTCCTGAATTTCGCCTTTGCGGCTTCCTAATTTTTGCATCACCGTTCCATAATGCGCTTCCGGCACTTCAATAAAAATCCGTTCATACGGCACATGTTTTTTGTGGTCAATTTCTTTCACAATCACCTGAGGCATGGAAATTTGAAATTCATAACCCTCGCGGCGCATGCGTTCAATCAAAATCGCAAGGTGCAATTCTCCGCGTCCCGACACAATCCATTTGCCGTCCGTGGTATCTTCCACGCGGAGCGCCATATCGGTTTCCAATTCTTTCATCAAACGTTCGCGGATTTGGCGGGAAGTGGAAAATTTTCCTTCCTTGCCCGCAACCGGCGAATCATTAATCATAAAAATCATTTTGATGGTGGGTTCGTCAATATTCAAAAGAGGTAAGACGATGGGTGTTGCCGGATCGGCGATGGTCTCGCCGATGTTCACTTCAGGGATTCCGGCCAAAGCCACGATGTCGCCCGCGCCCGCCTCGGTCGCTTCAATGCGGCCAAGCCCGAAAAAAGTCATGAGCGACATGAGGCGAAATTTTTGCTGTTTTCCTTCGCGGTCAATATGCATCACTTCCTGGCCCGCGCGCACCGTGCCATTATAAATTTTTCCCACCGCGATTCTGCCTTTGAAATTATCACCGATAATGGTGGTGACGAGTATTTGCAAAGGTGCTTCCGGATTGCCGGTTGAGGCGGGAATGTTTTTTAAAATTGATTCAAAAATCGGTTTCACATCTTCCATTTCCGAAAGATTTGGTTCAAGCCCGGCTTTTCCCAATTTTGAAGAAGCGTAAATCACGGGAAAATTTAACGCCTGGTCGTCCGCGCCTAACTCCACAAACAAATCAAAAGTTTTGTCCAAAACAAAATCCGGCCGGGCGTCGGCTTTGTCAATTTTATTTATCACGACAATTATTTTCAATCCCATTTTCAGGGCTTTTTTCAAAACAAATCTGGTCTGCGGCATTGGCCCTTCTTTGGCGTCAACCAAAAGAAGGCAGCCGTTCGCCATATTCAAAACGCGCTCCACCTCTCCGCCGAAATCGGCGTGGCCCGGAGTGTCTATAATATTTATTTTTGTGTCGCCATATTGCACCGCGGCGTTCTTGGAAAAAATCGTAATCCCGCGTTCGCGTTCCAGTTCATTGGAATCCATGATGCAAATCCGGTCTTGCATTTCTTTGCTCAAAAAAGTTTTTGAGAAATGCAAAAGCGTGTCAACGAGAGTTGTTTTTCCATGGTCAACGTGTGCAATTATCGCAACATTTCTGATGTTCGCCATATATGTGTCATTGCGAGGAGTCCGCGACGCGGCAATCTCCTCGTGTCATCCCGGACTACGATCCGGGATCCATCTTCCTCCGTCGGCATAAAAAAAATCCGCCTTTTTCAGAGCAGATTTCTGCCTAAAAATCATAACCCCTATCGTATCACAAAATCAGGTTTCTGTCAAGTTAAGCTCCCCTAAATTTTCAGAATCTTCAATTTGATCCGGCTCGATCGTCCCCTCTTTCACAAGCTCCAAAATATCCTCAGAATCCATATCCTAAACTTTTATCTTCTTCAATTCTCCAACATAACTGCAATAATCACATTCCGCGCCGGCCTCCGGAATCTTGTCGCTATTCAAGCATTTATGCGCGGACAAAATTGTTTTTTCCACCCACGAATCATCACCCTTGTAAGGAACCAGAGTAATATCAAATTCTAATTTTGCGTCAAAAGCTTTTTTGTCCTTGCGCCCGTTACAATAAACAAAATATCCCGTGTTGCTAACCTTATATCCTTTTTGGCGCAAAAGCCATTGATAAATTTCCATCTGCCTTTTATAGCCAATCTGCCAATCCTTGTCCAAATCTTCTATCTTTTCGTCCTTGCTCGTTGCCTTATAGTCCACCACAATATATTCCCCTTTAGAATTTTGCCAAAGATCATCAATCGCGCCGGTGATTATAAAATTCGTCGGCTTGTGCAAAACTTGAATTCCCTTAAAATTTTCTCTCCAAATATCAAGCTCTTTATGATTTGCCGGAACGGCGTCAATTCCATATTTTTCAATCAGCGGATGGGCAATATTCTTCGCGCGGTGTATGTCAAATTCTTTTTTCAAAAGAAAATCCACCGCGCTGTTAAGGGCAAAAGGAAATCCCGGCGGCCGCCCGATGCCCAACTTGCGGTCATGATAGAAACATCGCGGGCAATTCAAAAACAGATCAATCTTTGACCGGGATAACCTGAACGGTTCCTCCGCCCCCGGCTCATACATCCCGCGAATTCTTTTTGAGTTATAGTATTGCGACACATTGTTTTACAAAGGTGGTGCGTGCAAGGCACACCTTTGTCGATTTAAATATCAAAATGCTTCTTTATGTAATCTTTTATTTTATTCAGTTCGTCATTGTCCGCTATGCCAATTTTATTAACAAATCTCAACTTATCGAAAGTTTGTATATGGTGCACCTTTAAAATAGAATCGTGAAAAAGATTATTTTTATTGTTTTTCTTTATTAAAATATCATCTTCGTGCTTTTTATCTATCATAGAAGTCAAAGGAATGATTGTGGTGACATTTGTAATTTTTAATTGTCCATCGGATTGTATAATCAATGCCGGTCTGAATTTCTGATATTCATGGCCAACCGCACCGCAAAAATCAACAAGCCAAAATTCTCCATATTTCATACTATCTTTGCGCTATATTTTTATAATAATTAAATTCTGCCTCGGACATATCTCCGAGCGCTTTTAAAGTATCTTCCGCGCCGGCATTCTGCCACATTTTGCCATAATCATTATGAGCGTAAGGAATGGCGCGTTGAAATACCAATTCATAGGGTATGATTTGCCCTTTGTCTGTCAATTTACACGGAGCATCCTCATGTACATAGTCCTCAATTTGAGTGGCGGTTTTATCTGATAAACAAGCAATAACCTCATCAATAACTTTGATTTCGCGCATATCATTTAATATATCAGTATCATAATTCTTTAACGCCACATATCTTTTTTGCGACAAACCAAAATATTGCTGAGTAAAAATTTTCAACTCATCATTTTTAATCATATCTTTTATAACATTGCTATATTGTCTGGCTACCGGCACCGGCCCGAATTGTATATGCACATAATCCATTCCGGTTATGGGCTTTCCAGTGACTTCAAAACAATCAAAATCGCTGTTATATAACAGTTTATATAAAACTGTTTCGCCGATATTCGGCTTACCGCCGCATTTTTCCAAAATATATAAAATAAGATTTTTTAATTTTCCGGGGTTAAATTTAAAATTATTTTTAAAAAATGTTTTTTGTTTGCTTTCAACCGGTTCCTCGTCTCTTAATAAATGATCTATATCAACTTTAAAAATATCGGCAATTTTTGCCAATTCCAGCGCCTCAACAGCCCTATTCCCGCGCTCAATTTCAGAAATGGCGGGACGGGATAAATCGAGTTTCTTAGCCAATTCATCCTGGCTCAATTCATTCATCTCCCGCAACTCCTTAATTTTTTGGCCTAATTTCTTTTGGTTAATCATAGAAATATGATTAAAATTAGTTATCCACAACCTGATTATACTATACCATGCGTATGAAAATCTTGCAAGTTGATAGAAAACTTGACAAATATTACATAAAAAATTAAAAAGAACAATGGCCATAACTCGTTCTTTTTAATTTTTATTTACACAAGTAGCGTCTGCAAAGCACACCATTGTCTATTACCTATTTCCTTTTGCTCGATTGTGCGTCTTGCAAAGCATCTCGCAGTTTTTTATCAATGTTGCACCACCCTTGCTCCACGCCGCCACATGATCGGCTTCCATTTCGTCCAACTTCCAAATCTTCTCCTTGTTAGCATCATGCCCAGTAACACAATGCGGACAGTTTGATTTTCCCCTTTTTTCCGCCTCGGCGGTTTGTTTTTTATATACTGATTTTTTCGTGGCGTCATCAAAAACTCTAACCTCAAGCAATTTCGTGTCAGTCGAACCGCCTAAGATAAATTCAAAAATACCTTTGCGATTTTTGACATACGGATCGCCATACATTTTTTGCACTTCCTCTGAAATCTTTTTCGGATTGTGCGATTTTTTATGGTATGTCTCATACAATCGTCCCCACTCAAGTCCGCACATCTCGCTTTCCACATCAATAAACACACTGGAAACCCAATCAATCACGCTGTTAAAATATTTTTTTAACTCATTAATATTTTTGTCATTGCGATGAATACTCATGTAATCATCAACATTCCCTTTGCTCGCCCAAACCTTTGAGTAGTGATTCAATAACAGCAACCTCTCTTTTTCCGCCGTCGGAAGCGTAAATATAATTACGCTGATACTCCGGCTGAATAGTAAGCTTGCCGGACAAACCGAATAGCCCCTTGCCCTCCAGCTCGTTATATACGAACCCTTCGCAAATATCTTTGACAGTGATGTTAGTTTTTAAAATTGTTTTCATATTATTTTTTACTTTAATCTTTTTTGATTATATTTTTCCAATTCTTCTCTTACCTTTTTCTCCATTTCCAAGTGCGAAATATTGCCAAAACTTTGCAATATTTTCTTATCGTTCAAAACCAAGAAACCATCCAGTTTTCCAATCCAATCTTTCATATACATCAATCTTTGTTCCACGCATTGAAGCTCGGCAAAAGACAAAAATTGTTCCACCAGCAAATTCAATCTTTTCAACTCCAATTCTTCCAAATAATTTTTAGCAATTTGCGCCTGCTCTCGAGTAATGATTTTCCCTTTCCAGTTTGTAAGCCCCAGATTTTCTTTTTGATTGTCAATCCGACTGCTGACAATTTCCGCCGCCGTAAGTCCCGTAATGGCATAATGAAATTTATTTTGCACGGTAGCATAAAATAATTTCGCGTAATCCGCTTTGGGATTATAATCAGCGCTGGTTGCGAAAACATCTCGAACTTTTTGATAAAAATTGGCTTCCGAAGTTCTAATTCTTCTGATCCGTTCTTCCCATTCTTCAAAATAGGTTTTCTTCACACGGCCTTCCGCCAATCTTTCATCGTCCATAACAAATCCCTTGATGATATACTCTTTTAATTTCTGCGTAGCCCAAATGCGAAATTGCGTGCCTCTCAATGAATTTATGCGATACCCCACGGAAATTATCGCATCCAAATTGTAAAGTTTAACCGGCCTATTTATACTCCTCCCTCCTTCAATTTGAACTACCGAGGATTCCTCGGTAGTTGAATTTTCCGCCAATTCTCCTTCCAAATAAACATTTTTCAAATGTAGTCCGATGTTATCCGCAGTACAGTCAAAAAGCTCCGCCATTTGCTTTTGCGAAAGCCAAACGGTCTCATTTTCCATTCGCACCTCAATCTTCGCCTCGCCGTCTTCGGTGTTATAAATAATTATTTGATTGTTTTTATCTTGCTTTTTCATAATTTTCACCCTTCGCAAATATCTTTCACGGTGATGTTGGTTTTTAAAATTGTTTTCATATTATTTTTATTTAAGTCAAATATTCTTTTTCTGATCGATAAAATTTTAGAATTATTAACATCAGTTTGATATGAAAAATTATAAGCTGTTGAAATTTTTTTAATAGTTTCTGTATGTAGGTATCTTTCTATTCCATTAAAAGAATCGTCTAAATCAGGATTACAGCCAGAAGAATTAAATTGATACATTTTTATATTATCTCCAATATCATTAAATTGGTTTTTTTCTTTCTCTGTTACATTCCAATCTAAAATTATATAAATTGGTTTCTGTCTACTTTTTATTACCAAACTATTATTCAGGTATTTCGCTAATTGCAAAACCCCGCCAGAATCAATGCCCAAATCTTCATTATCAAAAACAATAAAGGAACTATTGAGATTTAACAATTGTAATGTTTTAACTATTATTTTTTTATCCGTTTGCCCCTCTACTAAAACTAATGGTAAAGCTTGTTGAAATTGAGCACGAAATAGCGAAAAAAATTGCTCTCGAACGGATCGTCGCAGTTGCAATACACAACCTTATTGCGGAATACATCGGGGTTATATTCCAAATACGCTTCAATCTCTTTTTGAATATCGCCGTACTGGGTATAAAACTCATCATTCTTTGCTCGTTTTGCATTTGTAAGATTTTTGTTTGCCATAATTATTTTTTCCCTAAACTTTACCTCTCAATATAGTTCATACTGTATAAAATTTTTAAGCTTTGGTCAAGTAAAATTTAGCAAAAAAATCCCCCTTGCAGGGGATGAGATTGCCGCGTCGCGGACTCCTCGCAATGACAGAAAGATTATTTCATTCCTTTCATCACTCTTGGCAGGCCCCAAATGATTAGCGCCACGCCGCCGAAGACAATGGCTACGCCCGGGACGACGCTCGTGATGTACAATTTCATCCCCGTAAATTCCATCAGAACATTCCACTCGCCCTTCACGCCCGCGGACACGAGCCCCACGCCCTCCTTCAAAAAGAAGTACGCCAGCGCGGAAAAAATTAAAATCGTGACAATTTGCAAAATGCGGTCAACAAATTTTGAAGACATATAAATAAAATTAATTATGAAAGTTAAGACACTGGCAACGCAAGAAAAATAAAAAGCTTTTTGCGGTTCATGGATTTATTATACCACAAACCAGCGCGCGATTCGCAGGTCGGAGAAAGAATATTGGCCATCCAAAAATTCATAAATCGGAGTGAGATAGCCGGCGGGAATTTTTTTGAACGCGGCCGCGATTTTTTCCAAATCTTTTTTAGGCGGCCGCAAATGTTCTATGTCTATTTTTTCGCCGGACTTTATCAATTTTTCAATGTGGCCGATAATGGTGTCGCGCACCAGCTCGCGCGCCTCCGCGATTTCCGCGATGGATTTTTTCTGCAATAATAA
>CAZFZQ010000027.1:0-11002 GCA_964522845.1 uncultured Gammaproteobacteria bacterium
AGTATCTGTTCTTCCGGCCCCAAAGCTTTAGTGGGGTCAACGAGATAAACAACAACATCAATGCCCTCAAGCGATTCTTTGGCCCGCTGATTCAAAACCTTGGTCAGGCGGTCGTGGGTTTTTATGAGCACGCCCGGAGTGTCAACAAAAACAATCTGCCCGCGCGGGTCGTGCAAAATTCCGTGTATCGCCTGCCGGGTCGTCTGCGCCTTTTCCGTAATAATCGCGAGTTTCGTGCCAATTAAAGCGTTAAGCAAAGTGGATTTGCCCGCATTACTCCGCCCCACAATTACCGCAAATCCAGATTTAAATGATTTTTTTGGTTCTTTTTCTGACATAATTTATTTTGCAGTCCGGCCTATAATTTCTGGCGGAATTTTTCTTACTTTCATAACCATTTTGCCTTCCAAAAATAATTTTACCAATCTATGTAAACCGTCAAGGGTTAGCCATTCGCCTTTTTTATTTTTCATAATATCAATAGGATAAGACGTATCAGCTTTTTTTATTTTATCCCAATGTGTGGGATATTTATCAGGATTTTTAATAACCTCGTTTGGAGTAATTACAATATTCCCTTCTTCGTCTTCCCAAAATGGCACATCTAAAATCCATTTAAGTTCCGCCATGTCCATATCCTCCACAGGCACTTCCAAATTCCAAAGTTTTTCATTATCGCGCCAAAACGGCAAATCAAAAGCATGTTCGCTATGCCGCGGGTCAACATATATCTCTTTTTTTAACTTTTCCTCTTTCATATTATGAATATAGCCCAAAAACGACCGAAAGTCAATCTCTTGCCGCTTTTCATCTCTCACTACTAAAACTAAGCGGCCGCTTAGTTTTAGTAGTGGCATAAATTGATAATTTAAATTTCAAAATACTCTTTGTATTCATTGTCACCATTAAAACGCTCTATGGTAAAATATTTTACAAAAGATCTGATTTTAAAATACGAGATCAAAAATTCCATTTCTTTTTCGCATTGATACGGATATACATAAACACTTTGCTGAATTTTCAAAAGCCCGAGTTCTTTTATTTTTCTTCTTAGGGCATCGCGCATGGCCTTTCTTTTTTCAGGAACATCAAATAAAATCAGCCGCCATTTTTTGTCCCACTTCTTCTTATTGATCAACTGCATTGTGCCCAAATTATATTTTAAAACTTTTGTATAGCCGTTTTGTGTAATAGAAATCTCCGTCTTGCCATTAGATAAATGCCTGATTTTTATAAACCCCTCTTTTTCCAATCTTTTAATTACATCTCTTTGATAATTTTTGCTTTTTGCGAAAGTTCCAAATGCTTTACCCAATCCCGGCATCAAAACCATCAAAGGCACAGAACCCAAAATAAGCAGTGAAACCAAAATAAGCTGCGTGCCGCTTTTTATGATTTTATGTTTTTCCAAATAATCCCATAATTTATCCCACCTGTCCGCCAATATTTTTTTCATATTTTTTTATCTTCTCGCCTCACTACTAAAACTAAGCGGCCGCTTAATTTTAGTAGTGAGGACATTTTTTTATATTAAAAAATATAACCCCAAATTAGCCAAGAGTCAATAAAAAAGCCCTTGACGGAACGGCCGTGAAGGGCGGTAGCAAAAAGTCTACATAAACGAATGAACGATACTACCAAAGAGAAGTGCGAATGATGGCTTGAATACCGCCCAAAGAACCCCATTCAAAATGATCATACCGGTGCTGACTTCATCATTTTTCTTCTTTGCTTCAGGCGATTGCTGCGTCAAGTAACCGACTACCATGGAAATACCGATAGCCGGGACGAGCGACAGCTGTGGCAGATGGAATACCGGAACCATGAACCATCCCCACAGGATACTAAGTGCATAACCATTGAAAATAGAGCTAAAAACCAGAAGTGCCAACACACTGACAAATTTACCGAGAATAGCAAATGCCTTCATCTCCGCCTCCTCTTAATCGGATAAATTCCGATTATTAAGAATATTAGCACATTTTTAACAACCTGTCAACATCAACCAAAAATCCCGTTCTTACGGGATTTTTTCTCTTTTTTCTCCAAATTTTATAGTAAGGAAAATTTTTATGTTAGCGGAAGTTTTGGTAAAAATTAGAGGCGAGGAATAGAAATTTCACCTGTTCGAACGAAGTGAGTTGTGCAAATTTCGTAAATGACGAGCCCTAATTTTCCCAAAACGAGAGCGTTAATAAAATTTTCTTTACCATAAAATTATATCACTTCCACATCATGCGGTTTGCTCTCCTGCCAGCCGGCGGAAGTGATTTTGCAAAAACGCGCGTTTTGCCAAAATTCGGATACATCGCCAGCGTTGGAGTAGCTCATGCCCGAGCGCAATCCGCCCGTGAGTTGATTTAAAATTTCTGACACCGCGCCTTTGTACGGCACCATAGCTTCCACGCCTTCGGCAACATAATCCGTCGCGTCTTCACTTTTGTTTTCTTTGCGGTTGATGTTCGCGCCAAGCGAGGCCATGCCGCGCGACACTTTATATTTTCTCCCATTTTTCATTAAAACCATTCCCGGCGATTCATCCGTACCGGCCAAAAGGCCTCCCATCATCACAGATGATGCGCCTGCCCCCAACGCCTTAGCAATATCGCCAGAATATACAATTCCAGCATCTGCAATAATTGGTACGCCGTATTTTTGTGCTTCTCTCGCGCATTCCAATACTGCTGTAAATTGTGGCACGCCCACGCCCGCCACGACTCGCGTAATACACATACTTCCCGCGCCGATGCCGACTTTGACCGCATCCGCGCCCGCCGCCACCAAATCCTGCACACCAGCTGCGGTTGCCACATTTCCAGCGACAATCGGCACGCCGACATTATGATTTTTCAACGACTCAAGCATGCCCAAAACCATTTCCGAGTGTCCATGCGCGATATCAATCACGAGCGCGTCCGCGCCCGCCGCGACTAACGCCTGCGCCCGCTCCAAGGTGTCCCCGCCTACGCCAATGGCCGCGGCCACGCGCAACTGCCCCCGCTCGTCTTTGGTGGCATTGGGATATTCCATTGTTTTAAAAATATCTTTACTAGTAATCAATCCGCAAAGCCGGCCGTCGGATTTGACCAAGGGCAATTTTTCTATGCGATGGCGCGCCAAAATATTTTTAGCTTCGTCCATGGAAATATTTTCATAAGCAACAATCAATTTTTCTTTTGATGTCATCAAGTCCGCCACCGGCCGCGAATCATCCGTTTCAAATGCCACGTCGCGCCGGGTCAAGATTCCTTCCAATCGCCCCAAATGATCAACAATCAAGAGTCCGGTTACGCCATATTGCCGCATGGCCTCGCGCGCCTGTCCCAAGGTTTTGCCCGGTTCCAAAGTATATGGCGCGTCAACACGGAAACTTTCCGACCGCTTCACCTTTTTCACCTGCTCCACTTCGTTTTCAATATTCATGAACCTGTGGATAACTCCGATCCCGCCCATCCGCGCCATGGCAATCGCCATCTTGTATTCGGTCACCGTATCCATATTGGCGGAGATAAACGGCATTTTAAGGCGGATATTGCGCGTAAATTGCGATGAAACGTCAATATGGCTCCGCGAAATAATTGACGACCTCTGCGGAATCAACAGCACGTCGTTATAAGTCAGACCCTCTTTCACAATTTTTTCATCCATAAATTCCCTCCCTTTAATTACATATATAGTTTATCAAATGAAATAAATAAAAGCCAAATTAGAAATTTCTTTATAGCGTGTTATAATAATGAATATCAATTAACCCCGCTTCTATGTCATCCAAACCTTTCTATAAATATCACGAGCCCGTCAATTATCGCGACACGTGGCGGATTTTTAAAATTATGTCCGAGTTCGTGGAGGGTTATCAATTTATCGCCCCGCTCCACAACGAAATTACGGTGTTCGGATCGGCTCGTACCAAACCGAGCAATAAATTTTATCAAATGGCCCGGCGCGCATCGTACCTTTTGGGCAAAAAGGGCTATACCATTATTACCGGCGGCGGCCCCGGCATTATGGAGGCGGCCAATCGCGGAGCGTACGAGGCGGGCGCGGAATCCGTGGGATTGAATATCCAACTGCCCTCCGAACAAATCTTAAACAAATACATAAAAAAATCTTTGGGTTTCCATTATTTTTTCACCAGAAAAACCATGCTGACCGCGCCGTCGCACGCTTTTTTATATTATCCGGGCGGTTTTGGCACTTTGGACGAATTTTTTGAAGTGATGGATTTGATTGAGCTTGGAAAAATGCCCGCCGTGCCTGTGGGCGTGGTAGACAAAACTTTTTGGCAGCCGCTGCAGGATTTTTTAGAAAAATCATCCATCAAAGAAGCCGGCGCCATAAATTATAAGCACTTGGAACTTTTTAAAATTATCAATACTCCGGAAGACGCGTTAAAAACCATCGGAAGCCCGAAGAAACGTTCGCATTCCGATGATTTGGAGCCGGAACAATTTGCCAAAGGCGACGCGGCCAATTGGCGGATTTTCCGCATTATGTCGGAGCTCGTCGGAGGTTTTGAATTTTTGACCCAATTAAAAGACGACGTCACTATTTTAGGAACGAACAGCATTGAAGAAGGCAATCCTTATTATGATGCCGCTTACAAATTGGCTTATACCCTGGGCAAACAAAAATACTCCATTATTACCGGCGGCGGATCCGGCATTATGGAAGCGGCCAACCGCGGAGCGTATGACGCGGGCGCGGAATCAGTCGGATTGAACATTTCTTTTGACCACTCGGTCCGCGTCAATAAATACGTCAAAAAATCAATCGGCTTTTATTTTCCATTTGTAAGAAAACTTATTTTAACCGCGCCGTCCTTGGCTTTTGTCGCCTTCCCGGGCGGCTTCGGCACGTTGCACCAGGTTTTTGAAATTTTAACTTTAATGCAAACCGGAAAAATGGGCCGCATGCCCATGATTCTCGTGGGCAAAAAATTCTGGGGGCCGCTGGATAATTTCATCAAAAATATTTTGGACAAAAAATTCAACACCATAAATCCCGCGGACGCGAAACTTTACCAGATAGTTGACAAAGTTCCCGATGCGGTTAAAATTATACAACAAGTCCCTCGCGATTTAAAAAAATAGAATGTTTAATTTTAAAGTTCACAAAAAATCAGGCCGAGCTCGTTTAGCTGAATTTAGCACCCCTCATGGTGCTATTTTGACGCCGGCTTTTATGCCTGTAGCAACCAAGGCGACCGTAAAAGCGCTGGACTCGGATGACGTGCGCGCCATTGGTTTTAACGCTGTCTTATCCAATACCTATCACTTAATGCTCCAACCGGGCTCGTCTTTGGTTAAAAAAATGGGCGGATTACATAGGTTTATGGACTGGCAAGGCCCGATTTTTACGGACAGCGGAGGATATCAAGTTTTTAGTTTAGGGAAAGGTTTGACCGATAATACCGGAAAAATACGAAAAGCGACTGTAGGGCTTCGCAACCCCTACAGTGTAGGGGTTGCGAAGCCCTACAGTAAAAAATCATTGATAAAAATTACGGATAATGGGGTGGAATTTAGATCGCACATAGACGGCAAGAAAATTTTTCTGCGGCCGGAGGATTCCATTCATATTCAAGAGGAATTAGGCGCGGATATTATTTTTGCTTTTGATGAATGCACCAGCCCGACTGACAGCCGCGAGTATGTGGAAAAATCATTAGAACGGACGCATGCTTGGGCCAAGCGATCGCTTGCGGCGCACGAAAAAGGCGACCCCCGCAAACGGGGCAAGCAAGCGCTTTTCGGCATTGTGCAAGGCGGAGATTGGAAACAGTTGCGCGAGGCCTCGGCCATATATATCGGTTCACTCGCGTTCCATGGTTTTGGCATCGGCGGATCGTTTGGAAAAAAAGAAATGTTAGATGTATTGGATTGGACCGTTCCCCTTTTGCCGGAAAATAAACCGCGGCATCTTTTGGGCATCGGTTTGGTGGAAGATATTTTTGACGCGGTCGCGCGCGGCATTGATACTTTTGATTGCGTGGAGCCCACGCGATTGGGCCGGCACGGAACTTTGCTTACCGCTTCCGGCCGAATGCGGATTTCATCTGCCAAATTCCGCGCTGATAAAAAGCCGGCAGAATATGATTGCCCGTGCGAGCTTTGCGCAAAATATTCGCGCGCCTATTTGCACCATCTTTTTCGCGCGGATGAAATGCTTGGGCCCCGCCTTGCCACCATCCACAACCTCACCTTTATGCACCGGCTGATGGCTGAGATAAGAAATTCAATAAAAAAAGGCAATTTTCTCGCCCTTAAGAAGCGATTTTTGTCTAAATTTAGCTAAATTTGTGCCAAGGGACTTGACAAAATATTAAAAGTGTGCTATACTACTATTGACCAAACAAGAGGAAGGGTCTCAGACAATGAAAGGAACGCTGCTCAAGACCTAAGCGCTGACAGCCGCGTATTACACAACGAACAGAACCGCGGAAATGAGGGGCTAGCTACCCCAGCGCAACGACACTGTCATTGGCTGAACCAAACCAGCGTCCCCCAACGACAACCGGACGTGAGTCCCCGCGGAGGCACGAGATGCCTGTAAAGCAGAGGGGTCATAAGAGAGCGCAACGCGGTGAAGCCGCTCCGGAATAGTCCGGAGGCCCGGTAAAGAGCAAATTCGCTCTGAGCGCTGTAACAGCAAGAAACCGCGCCAACCCCAAACCTCATCATCCCCAAGAGAAAGGAAAGTGATGAGAGTCAGCAAGAACCCGCCCTTCCATTAGCGCGGTAAACAAGACCGCGCTACCCCATCACGGCCACCCGCGGCGCCAGGGTAAGACGTGGCGTCGTAAATAAAAAAAGAAAGCGAGGTGGAACATGGATCAGACCTTAGCACTCTGCGCGAGAGGATGACCGCACATTGTGCGAAGATGCCCGCTTTATGGCGACAAAACAGCGTGGCATCAAAAGTCCTGAGGGCGACCGAAATCTTCGGACAAGCCCGAGTGCTGAATAAAACAATCGCGCGCACCTTACATAGTAGAGCGACACCCGACGCCATGTTCGCGTGGCGTACCTGAATCAAGACCCTGAAAAATGGGTCCGCATGCACACGTGAGGTCCGAATCCAAAATCGTCAGGTGGTACGAGCCGAAGTTTAAGCCGAGACCATTGGCGATTAGAGAAACGCACCTACCTGTGCAAACGCGCAACAAAAAAATCCTCCTTGAATGGAGGTCCCCGGCATTGATTGGCTCAAGGAACTATGTTCCCTCTGATGCCAACTCTCGCCGGGGTTGTTTTTTTACAAAAATTCTCTTCCACAAAAACTAAGCGGCCGCTTAGTTTTTGTGGAAAGGATAATTTATAAACAATACAGAAATAAATTCGGCTGGCCCGGGACTTGATCGATTTTTGTTGCCACGCGAGTATCAATAGGCCAGACATAGGTGATAATGCGCGCGCCTGGTTTCATCTGGCGCGCCAAAATTTCTCCCATCTTATTGTGCGCCTTCTGCGATAAAAACATATAAACCAAATCCGCGTCGGAAAAATCGGCCTTAAAAAAATTTTTAAAGCGCGTGGTTATGCGCGGACGGAAAATTTTACAAAATAAATAATTCAAAATGGAAAATTCCAAGCCCGTGGCTTTGGCTCCACGCTTGGCCGCGGCATCGGGAATTCGGCCGTCGCCACAACCCAAGTCATAAAAAATATAATCCGCTTTTCCGCCCAAGGCGGATCCGCCTTGGGCGGATATTTCCGCCAATGCCAAAAAACGCTCCACATCCCTTTTGCGCGTAGGCACATACGGCGCGGCTGAGGCGATCACGAAAGAAAAGGCAACAAGCGACAAAAATCCAAATAAATAAATCATATTTTCAGTATATCATAAACAAAAAATACCCAATCACATTGAGTATTTTTTGGCTGGGAGACCAGGATTCGAACCTAGATAAACGGATTCAGAGTCCGTTGTCCTACCATTAGACGATCTCCCAATAATCTTAACTACTTCCAAACGCGCTTTCGGCGTCCACCTCTTCATCCTCATTGGACACGGAGACGGCAAGGGCGGCGTCCAGTTCCGGCCGGATAAAAATCTCCTTATTATAAACACTTTTTAGCACTTCCGTCAAGACGGAATAATTTTTTGGGTCTTCCAGTTTGTCTTTATGCAATTTGAATTTGATGGCCAAAACCAAATTTTTGCCGTCAAAACTCCGCGGTTCGGACATTTTTATTATAAACGGAAGGGAGTGGTTGTAATTTTTTATTTTTTCCAAAACCTCTGGCCATTTGGAGGTAATTTCGGAGAGGTCGCCTGACGCTTCTGTCATCGCGAGACCTGAAGTCATCGAAGGGCGCGGCGAACCCGCACTCGATGAGATTGCCACGCCCTCGGAAGGGCTCGCAATGACAAAGGAAGGATCTCCGCAGATTTCCGCGGCGGAAAGTTCCAGGGGCAGGGACGGGATGTCCAAAAGGCGGACGTCGCCGCGTCTCGCGAGCAAAACATCCAAGATTTTTGTGATATCGGGAAGCGCCGCGGTACCGCACATTTTCTGCAAATTTCTTTTAATTTCATCCGGCAAGCCCGCATCTGTCTCGCCCGTTATTTTTACGAAAAGCAATTTCCTCGCGAGCTCAAGCGTGTTGTCAAAAAAATATTTAAAATCCGCGCCGCGTTCGGACAATTCACTTACTAAAAGCATGGCCTCTCGGCCGTTTTTATAAACTAAAAAATCCAAAAAGGCGAGCGCCGCGCCTAAGTCCGCGCGCGGCAAAACCAAATCCGCGTCTTCTTCCGTAATGTCTTTGACGCCAAAACTTAACAACTGCCCCAGCAAACTTTCCGCGTCGCGAAGCCCGCCTTCGGCCAGCCGGGCGATGCGTTCCAAAATCTTTTCCGGGATTTTAACATCTTCGGCATCAGCCAAAATTTTAAGCCGTCCGATAATTTCTTTGGCTGTCAGTTTTTTAAAATCAAACCGCTGGCAACGAGAAACGATAGTGGCCGGAAGTTTATGAAGTTCCGTGGTCGCCAGAATAAAAACAATATGCGCGGGCGGTTCTTCCAAGGTTTTCAAAAGAGCATTAAAAGCCGCGCCCGAAAGCATATGGACTTCATCAATGATAAAAATTTTATACTTCGCGCCGGAGGGAGCAAAGCGGGTATTTTCTATAATTTTATCGCGAACATTATCCACGCCGGTGTTGGAAGCCGCGTCAATTTCAATCACATTCATGGCATTGCCCAGAGCCATGGCACGGCAATTATCGCATTCTTCGCAGGACTCGCCCAATTCGGTAAGGTGCGCGCAATTTAGCGCTTTGGCGAGCAAACGGGCGATCGTTGTCTTGCCGATGCCGCGCGGGCCGGTAAACAAATAGCTGTGGACAACTCGTCCGGTTTTTATTTCATTCTGAAGCGTTCTCGTAATGTGTTCTTGGCCCACAATCTCGCTCCATGATTTTGGGCGGTATTTGCGATATAGTGCTTGGCTCATATGAAAGTATCTTAACAAAAAATCAAAAGGAGGGCAAAGAACCCTCCTTTTTTTATGTTGTAAAAAAATTATTCTTCTCCCGCTTTTATTATATTTTCCACCGCCGCCCATTTGGATGGACCGTCTTGCGGAACTATAAACGCGACTTTTTGGCCCGGCTCGCCTTTGAAATATGTCACGCTGGCTTTCAAAATTTTCCATTTATTGGTATCGGCTACAACCCAATATTCATCATGCTCCGAATCTACGGCCAGTTCGCCGATAATCCGTTTTCTGGCAATTGGACCGATCTGTTTATAAACAAATCTTCCGGACGAAGTGATGGTTAATTTCAAAATATCGCCTTCCACCAATTTTGATTTGGAAGCGTAATTTGGCGGAATATCATAGGATTTACCGTCCGAACCGATCATTTTATCGCCCGCAAAAACGCCTTCTAAAATTTGCGCGCCGCCCGAAGCATTGTCTTCTATTTTCATACCGCCGCTTGCCTTATCCAAGCCGCCCAAAATATTGATGGCATTTTCAAGGCTATCTTTCATGTCTTTAAGAATACTTAACAATATTTCTTGTTTTCCGTTTTCTTCTGGCATAATTTATAGGGATGCTAATTACGAATCAAACGCTAATATACGAATTACGAATATTCGTAATTCGTATATTCGTAAATCATTCGTAATTAGCTTCCGCTTTATATCCTCGTTCTCTTCTTTATTTCCAGCTCCGTCAGCCGGCGGTCGCGTCCGTATTTTAAGCGCGCGAGCTGGATTATTTTTTCTCCTAAGTTTTGGTTGCCAACGGGCAAAGGAATAGTATGCATATTAAACGGCCGGCTCGCGGTATTGTCTATCAAAAGTTTTATATAAGCGTTAAATTTTTCTATGTTTAACAAATCGCGGGCGCCGAAGACGGGCGCAAACTCCCGTTCCAAAAATTCCGCGTCATCCGCGCCGATGCGAAAAGCGATAATGGTGCCGGCATTGCCAAAAACCGAATCGCGGATATATGTATTTTGATTTTTGGTAAGCTGTCCGATAAATTGATGCCCGATCACGAGCCCCAAGCCGTATTTTCTGGCTTCGGATAAAATAATGGCGATGCTGTCCGTGGTATAATTTTGAAATTCATCAATATAAAAGAAAAATGGCGCGCGTTCTTTTTCAGAAATATCCGCCCGCGACAAAGCGGCGGCTAAAATTTTGCCCACGATAACAAGCCCCAAAAGATAAGAATTCAGTTCGCCAATTTTTCCTTTGGAAAGATTGACTACGATAATTTTTTTGCCATCCATGGCTTCGCGAAAATTGAAAGCGCTTTTTTGCTGGCCGATAATCGGACGCATGGTGTCATTGGAAATAAATTGGTTGAGCTTGGAAGTGATGTAGGGCACCATATTGGCAAGTGCCGCCTCGCCGCCGGCTTTTTCAGCTTCTTTCGTCCAAAAATCAAAGACGATTTGATTTTTGCATTTGGAAAGTTTGTATTTGCGGAAATCAGGATCGGCCAGCACTTTGGAAATTTCCATCAAAGTTGAACCGG
>CAZFZQ010000028.1:0-10273 GCA_964522845.1 uncultured Gammaproteobacteria bacterium
CCTCGTTCAGGAACTCTGCAAAAAAGCGACCGTAACTTCGGGATAAGGTCTGCCCCAAGCAATTGGGGCCGCAGCTAATAATTTCAAGCGACTGTTTAACAAAAACACAGGTCCCTGCTAAACCGTAAGGTGATGTATAGGGGCTGATGCCTGGCCAGTGTCAGAACGTTAAGGGGAGATGTAAAGCATACCTCGCTTTAGTGAGGTATGCGTAGCATTGAGCCGAAGCGCTGATGAACGCCGGCGATAACTATAATCGTTGACTCGCTACCCTTTCCATTTGGAAAGTTAAGAGTTAGGGCGATTATAAAATCCGACCATATGCTGGAACATCCGGAGAATCTTGCACTACCGAGCAGGTAAAAATGTGCAAGCGTATGTTTTTTAAAAAAAACATGCCGGACAATCAGCAGGAAAGATTGCTAAAACGCCATATTAAAAAAATATGGACAAAACAATTAGTTACATTCTGGACCGTTTTCACAACCAAAAAAAGTATTTACATTACTTTTTATCCGGATTTGTGGACGGCGAAGGAAGTTTCAGCGTGGCGATTATTCGCCACCCGATGCAGAAATTCGGATGGATGATAAATCCGTGTTTCCAAGTATACCAGCATGAAAAACACAGATATATTCTGGAATTGTGCAAATATATTTTTGGAACCGGCTCGATTTACAGGAAATCGGGAACGCATCCGGTATTGAATTTCAGCATTGATTCGCGCCGCTCCATTCTGGAGCGCGTCATACCTTTCTTTGAAAGGTATCCGTTGATTGTAAAAGAAGAATCGTTTAACAAGTTTAAAGAAATAGTGCGCGCCATGGAAAATAAGGAGCACTTGACTTTGAGCGGTTTTAAGCGATTGGTAGAAATTGCTTATTCTATGAATCAACAAGGTAAAGGCAGAAAACATACCAAGGAGTATATTTTCGCCAACCTGACTTAAGCGTTTTAGCAAAATCCTCAGAGACTACACGTCGGATCCATATCTGCAAGTCGGCAGATCAATGGAATGATATAGTCCATACCATATGGCAACATGTGGAGCAAAAGCCTAAGGTAGCGTAATCCCTTGTCGGGTAAAAAATCTACATGCGGGTCAATCCATTGCAGAGATGGATGCTGTAGAGCTTGCCCGAGTACAGTGGCAACACTGTACCAGTAATCCGACTCATAACGGTGGATGCCAATTTTATAGTATAATTGGTTAATACCGTGGCAACCCTGAGCAATCAGGGAGCTGTAACGACTGCGTTCCAATTGGAACAAGATGGAAGGTACCTGATAATCAGGAATCAAAACTTTCATCATACGTCGGCTCTCCGATAAATATCGGAGATGAAAGTATAGTCTAATCATTAAGGAAACTTAGTGCACATTGAAGTTCCGACCCGCACGAATGGCATAACGACTTGAAAACTGTCTTAACGAGGTACTCGGCGAAATTCCACTATGAGTGAAGATGCTCTTTACCCGCAGCAGGACGAAAAGACCCCGTGAAGCTTTACTACAACTTGACATTGGAGTATGGCATCGCATGTTTAGAATAGGTGGGAGATTGTCGCAAGACAATCAACAGTGAAATACCACCCTTGCGTAGCTTTATTTCTTATTCCGGGCCCTGAATCGGGCTTGGGAGACAGTGTCTGGTGGGTAGTTTATCTGGGGCGGATGCCTTAAGGTTTCAACCAAACTCCGTGTTGAAACAGGGGGCGTTTCGGCTGTATGCTGGAACATCCGTGCTTTTAATAGCTGTAGTATGTTTGGATACGCATTGTCGTGAAAATTCCAAACTGCGGACAATCAGCAGGAAACTATGATTGGGGATGGAAAGGGAGAGAAAAATGGCAAAAAAGGTAAGTAACAATAAAAAAACAAAAACAAAAAAATGCGCAAATTGTAAGAAATTGAGATACGAAATTATGCGTTTAAGAGACCAATGCAAAGATTTGAGAGAAGCATTCAATGATCTTAAAGAAGAATTTGATGGATATAAACATTTCGTTCGAAGCGTAAATGAGTAAAAAGTTTTTTGCATTTTTGGCAACTATTTAAAGTTGCCCTTTTCCACCCCCAAATCATAGGCTCCTCAACGACTATACGCCGAACTTCGATTGAACGTCGAAGATGATATAGTCTGATCTTTATGGCGACATAAAGAGTGTGACAGAACAGAAATGGTCACACCCGTCTGTAAAAAGATGTGTAACACAATTGCCCAAAAAGTAACGGAGGCGTTTACAAAGGTTGGCTTGGTCCGGATGGAAACCGGATTCTGAAGTGCAAACGCATAAGCCAGCTTTACTGGAACTCCTACAAGAGGACCAGTTGCGAAAGCAGAAGTTAGTGATCCGACCATTCATTATAGGATGGTGGAAGCTCATCGGACAAAAGCTACTCCGGGGATAACAGGCTGATCCTTTCCGAGCGTCCATAGCGACGAAAGGGTTTGGCACCTTAACTTAATCGGGGTGCTATCTCAAGTAATTGAGATACCAAATAACGGCTTATAACGGTGGACTCTTTGTTTCACGCATATGGCGATGGTATAATTAAAGCTATATGTCATTAAATAAAGACAATACCGTGGGAAGTTTCGCATTGCGCGAAACCCCGTAACGACTGATCTCGAAAGAGAGATATGGCAGGTTCTTAAAAATTTAAGATAAACAAACTGTCATAATACGCCGTCTCCTAATGTAAAATTAGGATGAAGATATAGTCTGCTCTGTTAGTGATAACAGAATGAAAGCGATGTCGGCTCGTCGCATCCTGGCGGTGGAGAAGCTGCCAAGGGTTTGGCTGTTCGCCAATTAAAGCGGCACGCGAGCTGGGTTCAGAACGTCGTAAATAACATTGCGACCCGTCGTTGCAAAATGACGGCAAAAATTAACTAATATCGGTGAAATCCTTTTTGTTTTTTTGACCGAACATCATTAAGGACAATACCGAGGGAAGTCTGGAAATTTTTCAGACCCTGTAACGACTTATTCCGCATCGTGCGGAATTAATAGAAGGTACCCGATAATCGGGGAAAATAAACTCCTATTACATGTTGACTCCCATTTTAAAATGGGAAGAAGATATAGTCTATGCCATTGGTAACAATGGAATGTCATGGAGACAGTTCGGTCTCCTATCCGCTGTGGGCGTCGAAATTTGAGAAGGCTCTTCCCTAGTACGAGAGGACCGGGAAGGACGAACCTCTGGTGTATGAGTTGTCTTGCCAAAGGCATAGCTCAGTAGCCAGGTTCGGCACGGATAAACGCTGAAAGCATATAAGCGTGAAGCCGTCTTCAAGATTAAATTTCATTAAGGATCCAGGTAGACGACCTGGTTGATAGGCAGTAGGTGAAAGCCCCGCAAGGGGTTGAGCCAAGCTGTACTAATAATCCATCGCTCTTTTCCCTATATTTGGTTTGATATATTGGTTTTAGTTATAAAAAGACGTATAGTTTCGGTGCTTCTACCGGGCTGGTCACCCCACTTCGCTCTTGGATTACCGAGAGCTTCGCGGGGCAGGCACCCGTTTCTCAGCACCGAATTATCAAAATTGAGTTTATATATCCCAGTGCTTCTACCGGAGAGGTCACACCCGTTCCCATCTCGAACACGGAAGTTAAGCTCTCGAGGGCCGATGGTAGCCGGACTTAAGTGTCCCGCAAGAGTAGGTCGGTGCTGGGTTATATGAACTCAATTTTTTTATTTGATAATTGGTGCTGGGCGCGCACGGAAGCATGCCCCGTACCAAGCCGCAAACCAAATATTATTTAAAGAAAAAGTAAGCCGAAGGCGTTTCCGTGTGGAGACGTTTTTTTATTGCAATATGTTGGTTTGGGCTTTGGTGCGGGGTTAAGCAGCCCAGGGCCGATGGTAGCCGGACTTAAGTGTCCCGCAAGAGTAGGTCGGCGCCGGAACCATGCGTCTTTTTTAATTGACCCAGTAGTGAAAGTTTGGCTCGCCGCTCTGGCGGCGCAAGATGAGAATCTGCCAAATTTCTACTACTGGGTTGACAAAAATAATTTTTTAATGTAAGTTTATTGGGAGGAGGCGACGATGGCAAAACGAAAGCTGCAAAGATCGTATAAAGTGATAAAGTGCGAATACGGCAAGGAGATTGAATTTTTGAATGAAAATGGACTTGTTTCTGTGGCGCAAGTCAAGAAAGCCATTGCTAAAGAATTTCCTGGTTATCCGGAAAAAGACCTGTATTTTACAATATCAGATGAAACTTGGAGACTGTGTATTGGCACTACCTACTAAGCAGGAATAAAAAAGCCTGCTTTTTTTATTTCTTGCTAAATTTGGCTTTTTTGATAAGATTAAATTATTATACATTGTCATTGCGAGGAGTCCTCGACGTGGCAATCTCATAAATAACGGGATCGCCACGCCATCGGAATGGCTCGCGATGACACGCTTATGGATTTATCAGCCAAGAAAAAAATAACCACCATCGGCGGGGGAACGGGGCATTTTACCATACTTTCCGGCTTAAAAAAGTATGATTTGGATATTTCCGCGATTGTGAGTATGGCGGACGATGGCGGGTCAACCGGCATTTTGCGGCACGAACTGGGAGTGTTGCCGCCGGGCGATGTGCGCCAATGTTTGGTGGCGTTGTCCGACGCGCCGGAAATAATGCGCGACCTTTTTTTATACCGCTTCGGTTTGGGGTCGCTCGCGGGCCACAACTTCGGCAATCTTTTTTTATCAGCTATGGAAAAACTAACCAACCGCTTTGAAGACGCGGTGGCGCTCACGGGAAAAATTTTGAATATCAAAGGCCGGGTCATTCCCGTCACCGTGGAGTCCATGGATCTTATGGCGGAATATCATGATGATAAAATCGTGAAAGGCCAAAGCAAAATTTCAAAATATAAAAAAAGCAAAATAAAAAAATTATTTTTGGAGCGCGAAGTACATGCCAGTTTTGAAGCGGTGCAGGCGGTGTTGAATGCCGACCTCGTGGTTCTTTCGCCCGGCGATCTCTACACCAGTTTGTTGCCGAATTTTTTATCCTTCGGAATGAAAGAAGCGCTCGCGCGCACTAACGCGAAAATCGCTTACGTGGTAAATTTGATGACCAAGCGCGGCGAAACGGACAGTTTTGGCGCGCATGATTTTGTCACGGAATTGGAAAAATATATCGGCGAAAATGTGGTGGATTATGTTTTGGTAAATACGGCCAAGCCCGCGGATGAAATGATAAAACTTTACACCAAAGAGGGCGAACATTTTGTAGTCCCTGATTTGGAAAAATTGGCCGGCACCCGTTACAAAATAATTTCCGGCGATTTTTTGAATCAAATTATTTTTGAAACAAATTCCGCGGATAAATTGAAACGAAGCATCTTGCGCCACGACAGCGACAAAGTGGCGAGATCGCTTTTGAATTTAATTTCGTTATGAGCGACACGCAAATAATTATTTTGGCCGGGGGACAAGGCAAGCGGATGGGCGGAGATATGCCCAAAGTTTTAATTTTATTAAAAAATCGTCCGCTGATTGAACATTTGTTGGATTCCGTCATGCCTGTCGCGCGAATAAAGCCCGTGGTTGTCGTTGGTTTTAAGGGCGAATTGGTAAAACAAATATTGGGAGACAAGGTTATTTACGCTACGCAAACGGAACAGCTGGGTACGGGGCACGCGGTAATGTGCGCGCGGGAAAAAATTCCCGGCATGGCAAAGAATATCGCGGTTTTGTATGGCGATATGCCCGCGATTTCATCCGATACAATAAAAAATCTTTTGGATTTGCATGTTCGTGAAGACGCGGATCTCACTATGATGACTATCAACGTTCCCCATTTTAATAATGAATACGCGGGTTTTAACGGTTTTGGCAGAGTGGTGCGCGGCGCGGATGGAAAAATTATAAAAATCACGGAAGTAAAAGACGCGAATGATGATGAGAAAAAAATCACTGAACTAAATCCCAGTTTGTTTTGTTTCAAATCTGATTGGCTTTGGGGCGCGATTGCGCAACTAAAAAATAATAATGTCCAAAAAGAATATTATCTGACCGATTTGGTTGGGCTCGCAATCTCGCAAAATAAAAAAATCGCTTCGCTTGCGATCGACCCTTTGGAATGCATCGGCGTAAACACGCCGGAAGAATTGCGCATCGCAGGTGAAATAATCCCGGGAGAGTAGATATTTAAGCTCATTTTGCATATTCTGCCCCCACAAAGGCGGATTTTTGTTTTACCTTCCAAAGGGGTTCCCCCTCTTTGGAAAAGAGGGGTTAGGGGAGATTTTTTGAGGGATTTTGTATCTTTTCCTCCCCTTAAAGTAAGGGGGGGTTGGGTGGGGTTATGATTTTGTCTAATTTTAGCCAAAAATAACTGTTAAGGACTTGACAAAATATTAAAAGTATGCTATAATACCGGTACAAAGCTTGGGAATTGTCCCGGGCTAAGGTAAGCCCCAAACTGCGGTTTGGGATAAGCCAAGGAGAGGATAATGTCAAAGAAAATGGAGTTGAACCAGTTCGTTGAGCTGTCTGCGGCTGTTCTACGATCTTTGCCGCGGGAGATGGATGTCGACACCGCCCAGGAATGGATCGAGAATCAGGCCGCTCTGGCCAAGGTTCTGCGCGAGGCGCTCGTTCCTCAGGATGCCGCCTCGGCTACCAACTGGCACAGCGAGTGGACGAGATTCTACTCAGAGGTCTTCGGCCTTGCCGTGGATCTCTCCCGCGTCGTGATTCCGGATGAGTTGCCCGGCTTCGGCTGGGTGGTCATGGTTGCCGACGGGCTCGTTCTGAACCGGGTGTGGGCCAAGTGCAAGGAGATGTTCCCGTCGTATTCCTACCTCGGGGACGACCTGGACGAGGCCGTGCCAACAAACGACCGCACCGCCGAGGTGGCCTACGCCAAACGCTTCCGCGACCGAGTGGAAGCCGACGAGGAGCTGAAAAACCTCTCGGCCAACCAGCTCAAGAAGAAACGTGTCCAGAGCATCACGCTCTTGGAACGGCTCCTGCTCGAGCTGTGGTACTTCTGGAAGACGGGTGGCAAGCACCTGGACGTCCAGAACTTCACACTCTGCGCGGGTTCGCGCAGCTCCTCTGGCTTCGTTCCGGATGTCTACTGGCACCACGGCAGGCTCAAGGTCAGCTTCTGCAATCCCGACGATCGCCACGACTACCTCCGGGCTCGCGCCGCAGTTTAGCCCTTTGCCCCTTCTCCTTTAACCCTTTGGTTTTTTCCCCTGTTCCTTCCCCGCCTACGCTCCGAGAGACCTCTTGGAGCTTTTTTTTCCGGCAAATTTTAGATATAATATTTATGGCTGTAAAATTGGTTCCAAATATATTGGAATAACAATTTGCCATCAACTTGAAACTGCTTAACCGATTTCAAACAGCGCCCCAAGTACCGGGGGATTAACACAGAGAGCTTTGCAAAAAGCCGTCGGTGATATCGGATGGAATCGGTTAATAGCGGGTTCGCGCAACTCCAATGGCAACGTTCCGAATGTCTACTGGAACAACGACAAGCTCAAGGTCAACTACTACAATCCCGACAATCACAACGACAACCTCCGGACTCGCGCCGAAGTTTCAAAAAAGGAGCCCTACAAAGGTTCCTTTTTCTCCAGATATTTTATCCAGCCGGATGTCATTTTTGAAATTTCTTGCAGTTTTTCCTGCCAAAGAAGGTAAACATTGTTTTGTATGATTCCGATTTCCATTTCCAGCCGCACTAATTGTTTTGTAAATTCTATTTCAATCCGCAATTTTTCCGCGAGCGGTAATTTTCTATTTTTTTCCGCGAGCGCGGCTTTTATTGAAAGATGAAAAGACGAAAGACAGGATTGTTCGGTTTTCGCGCGGATGCCCAGTTTGTCGGCTTTGTTTAATTTCTTGCTATCCGTATAAATAATTTTGTATAACTCTGAAATTTTATGGACAATGGAAGAATGGATAACGTCGGGGGGGGGGGTGATTAAAAGAAGTCATATTTTTGATAAAATTATTTCTTTGGAAAATTTATTTTTTGCATGGCGGGAATTTAAGCGCGGCAAATTGAAGAAGCCCGGAGTGCAAGAATTTAATTTTAATTTGGAAAATAATTTGTTTGCCCTTCGCGACGACCTGAAAAACAAAGCTTATCAGCCGGATAAATATGTTTTCTTTTATGTCCGCGACCCGAAGCTTCGGCCGATACATAAGGCAACGGTAAAAGATAGGGTTGTTTTTCAAGCGGTATTTAGAATATTGTACCAGATATTTGATAGAAAATTAATATACGATACATATTCCTGCCGCTTTGGAAAAGGCACGCATAGCGGCGTCCGGCGACTGGAAGATTTTTTAAGAAAAGCGAGCGGCAATTATCATCGTTCTGTTTTTGCGCTAAAATGCGATGTGCGGCAATTTTTTTACAGCATTGACCACGGCATTTTAAAAAACTTAATACAAAAAGAGATTAGCGACGAGGACGCTTTGGATTTAATATCAAAAATTATTGATAGTTTTTGTACGCGGCAGGGTTTGGGTCTGCCGCTCGGTAATGTTACGAGCCAACTTTTTGCCAATATTTATTTGAACGAACTGGACCAATACGTAAAACATATTTTGAAAGAAAAATACTATTTAAGATATTGCGATGATTTTATTATTGCAAGTTTGGATCGGAAATATTTGACGGATTTGGTGCCGAAGATTGAAACTTTTCTGCGGGATCGTTTACGATTAGCCCTGCATCCGAGAAAAGTTGAGATTAGAAAAATA
Source organism: uncultured Gammaproteobacteria bacterium (assembly GCA_964522845.1). Taxonomy (GTDB): domain Bacteria; phylum Patescibacteriota; class Patescibacteriia; genus CAZFZQ01. The sequence continues at coordinate 8,743 of CAZFZQ010000028.1, forward strand.
TTGCAAGGCGTTGATTTTTTAGGATATGTTGTATTGCCGTATTATAGAGTGCTTAGGACTAAAACAAAGCGGCGGATATTTTCTAAAATAGATAAAAAAGCGGCGGAGTGCAAGGGTGGCTTATTGGACAAGCACTCGCTAAAACAGAGCGTTCAATCATATTTAGGCGTACTGAAACATTGCAAGGGGTATAATTTAGGGGAAAAAATGATGAAAATTGTTGAATCAATAAAATAAAGATATGGGTAGTGGGAATTTTGACCATCGCCTTAAAATCAGTTAAGATGAACTCATATGAAATACGTCGCCGACTTGCACATCCATTCAAAATATTCCCGCAGCTGTTCAAAAGATTTGACCCCGGAAAATATCGCCAAATGGTGCGAGATAAAAGGCATTGATATCGTGTCCACGGCGGATTTTACCCATCCGCAATGGTTTGCGGAATTGCAAAAAAGTTTGGAACCGGCCGAGCCGGGGTTATACAAATTGAGAGATTGCCACGCCGTCGGAACGGCTCGCAATGACAGTGGAAAAGTGAGGTTTTTAGTTTCCACGGAATTATCCTGCATCTACCGGCGCGGTGATAAATGCCGGCGCGTTCACCTTTGCGTTTGGATGCCGAGTTTGGAATCGGCGGAAAAATTTACCAGAAAAATTGAAGATGCGGGCGGGAACGTGCGTTCCGATGGCCGGCCGATTTTAGGCATGGACAGCGAAGAAATTTTGAAAATGGCGTTGGAAACGGACGAGGATGCCGTGGTCATCCCCGCGCACGCCTGGACGCCGTGGTTTTCGGTTTTTGGATCGTTTTCCGGATTTGATTCTTTGGAAGAATGTTTTGGAAAAAATACAAAACATATTTTTGCGATTGAAACGGGGCTGTCTTCCGATCCGGCCATGAATTGGCGTTTGTCCGCGCTGGACAATATCACTTTGATTTCCAATTCCGACGCGCACAGTTTGGAAAAATTGGGGCGCGAGGCCAATGTTTTTTCTTTTTCTTCCGCGCCCGACTATCATAAAATCGTGAAAGCCGTAAAGAGCAGAAAGAATTTTTTGCACACCATAGAATTTTTTCCGGAAGAAGGAAAATATCATTTGGACGGGCACATGGATTGCGAGGTACGGCTCACGCCTGAGGAAACAAAGAAAAATAATTTTTTATGCCCAAAGTGCAAAAAGCCCGTGACGGTCGGCGTGATGCATCGCGTCGACAAGTTGGCGGACCGATCCTTCGCTAAAGCTTCGGACGGCGGGTCAAAAATTCCGTTCAAATCCATAGTTCCGTTGCAAGAAATTGTGGCTGAATGTTTCGGCCAGGGAGTAAAAACAAAAAAAGTCACGGAAACTTATTGGAAATTGATAAAAGAATGCGGAACGGAATTTGATATTTTGCTGGAAGTGCCGATTCTAAAAATCACGCAATGCGCGGGCGAACTGGTTGGGACCGCGATTGATAAAATGCGGCGCGGCGATATTTATATCGCGCCGGGTTACGACGGTGAATTCGGCATGGTAAAAATTTTCA
>CAZFZQ010000029.1:0-10159 GCA_964522845.1 uncultured Gammaproteobacteria bacterium
ATTATATGTCTCAACCGGAGACAGCAAAGTTACATTTTTAAATGTCTAAATGCGAAATAAAGATGTTAAGAGTCCAACTCTTAACATTTTTATTTGCCCAGGAGAGGATTTGAACCTCCAAGCCCTTACGGGCGCTACCACCTCAAGGTAGTGCGTTTGCCGGGTTTCGCCACCTGGGCATATTTTACAAGGACGTTCCTTGTAAATAAGTAATTTTAGCAATTTACAAGGAACGTCCTTGTAAAACTTATATCATTCTATTTTTTCCGACGATCACTTTCAACCCCTTCGGCACGACTTCTATATCAACATCTTTATAAAAAATTTTCTTTCCGTCAACAAAAACGGAAAATGGCGCCTCGCTTTTCATGCGCAATTCTTTGGCAAAAAGCAAACTTGGCGCGCCTGTTTTTTTAAAAAAACCAAACCCCGCTTTCGGTTTTACTAAAACTTCCAACCGGCCGTCTTTGGGATTGATATCCGCCGCATCCTTGTCTTTCGGATCCAAATTCATATTGTAAATTATAACATCCCCGCCAGACGAAAAAATTTCATACTTGCGGTCGCAGACCAGCGGCGTCTTTTGCCCAAAAATGGATAATCGTGAAAAAAACATTTTTCCATTTATTTTTCCTACGTCCAGCGTTTCTATAATTCTCTGCGACAACACATCGCAGGCCGCGGCTCCTTGAGGTATGCCCAAAAGCTCGGCCAAACAATCCTCGCCGCCGCCCATGGGAATTATCCCCAGCACGATATTTAAGTCCGCGACCACGCCAATGGCCGCTTCCACCATTTTGTCGTCGCCCACAATGACCACGGTTGTGGCGCCGCGCCGAACATCTTCTTCTATTATTTCTTCCAAATTTTTAAATTGCGACAACCTGTGTATCCTACCTCCGATTCCCAAATCCGTCAAGCGGTTTTCAATGGCGCTCGTCATTTTTTCGTACTTGCCGGTTTTCAAATAATCCGCGTAAATATATGAATACGGTGAAACATAAGTTTTAATTTCGCCGGCTTCTTTTTTCATTTTCAAAAGCTCGCGCGTGATATTTTTTTTAATTTTTCCGCGCGCCGCGCTGCTGCGCAAAATTTCATCAAAAGTTTTTGGCTTGGACTTAATAGAAAAAGAAGCAGCGCTTTTTTTAGCTCTGCCCCTCTTAACTGCCGTTGTGCCATCCGTCTTCTTTATCATAGTTCAGTGTTCATAGTTCATTCTTCCTTCTCTTCAGCCTCTGCCATTTCTTCTTTTTTAGATTTTTTATCAATCTTTGCCGGCGCATTGGGGTCGGGCATCACGCACTTGCCATTCATGATCGCGCCCGCATTGATAACCAGCGTTTTAGCTTCAATGTCGCCATAAACTTTAGCCGTCGGCGCGAGCTCCAATTTTTCCTTCACCTTCATGTTGCCCTGGACTTCGCCGGCAACAAAAGCGTCTTTGGCATTCACGCTCGCCGCTATTTTCGCCCGTTCACCCACGTGCAAATTATTATTGGTTTTAACCGAGCCCAAAACCGTGCCTTCTATTATTATATTGCCCTTACTGTTAAAATCACCCTCAACGCGCACGCCTTGGGCAATAATCGTATCACGCAATTCCTCCTCCGTCTCCCCCTCCTCCAAATCAAAATTCCGCTCCGGCTCATTGTTCTTTTTAAACATACATTTAACTTTAATTATAATCCTTTTATTATTTTAACCGCTCTTGATAGACGATGTCAAACTCTTACATTTCCTCCAACGCCTCTATCCCCAGCAACAAAAAACCTTTTTTCAAAATATCCAGCGCTCCGCCAATTACCGCGATGCGCACCTTTCGCTCGGGCAAAGCGGCTTCCAACACCGGCACTTTATGGTAGAAATCATTGATTTTTCCGGCAAAATCGTACAAAAAGCTCGCGACTTTTTCCGGGTTCAAAAGCTCTTCCGCCCTCTGCACCGCTTCATAAAATTTCGCCATCGTCCAAATCAATTGCCACAACTCACTCTCCTTGATTAAAGAAAAATTTATTTTTTTATCCGCGTCCTTCATTCCGCCCTTCCGCCAAATTGAATGCAGCCGCGCGTAAGAATATAAAAGATACGGCCCGGTTTTTCCGGAAAAAGATAATGATTCTTTTGGATTAAAATGAATAGTTGTTGGCGGATTAACATTCAAAATATAAAACTTCACAGCCGCGAGCGCGATAATTTTTTTTCTTCGTTCCATTTCGTATTTGTTCACGGCAGTTTTTCGCTCTTTTATCTCCTCCAAGGCCAGTGTCTCCAAGTTTGCAAGCAAACCGTCAGCATCCACCACCGTGCCCTCGCGCGATTTCATTTTTCCTTCCGGCAGCTCCACCATTCCATAGCTCAAATGCCGCAAATCCAAATTCTTTTCTAACCCCATTTTTTTCAAAACGCAAAATAATTGTTTAAAATACAAGTCCTGCTCCGAACCCACAACGTAAAATATTTTTTTAAATCCCTCTTCAACTCTTTTTTTCGCGAGCGCAATATCGGTCGTGGCATAAACCGCGGTGCCGTCGGCGCGTAGCAAAACTTTATCCGGCAATCCGCAATCTTCAAGTTTGGCAATGATGTTTTCTTTTTCATCCCGCGCAAAAACTTTTTTGTCCAGATATTCTTCCGCTATTTTCTTGCCTTCTTTATACAAATCGTGTTCAAAATACACTTTGTCAAAAGCGACGCCCAATTTTTTATAAGTTTCCGCGTACCCGTCCTTGGCCCATTTCACGACTTTTTTCCACAACGCCACGGTATCCTTGTCCCCCGCCTCCCACTTTACCACCAATTCCTGAACTTTATCTTTCAGCGACTCGTCTTTTTTCAATTTCTGCTCAAATAAAACATAATACTTGCCCACAAAATGATCGGACTTCAATCCGGACTTCTTCGGACTGTCGCCCTTGCCCCACAATTTATATGCCAACATGGCCTTGGAAATAGCCACGCCCCGGTCGTTCACGAGACAACTCCTTTTCACTTTGTGGCCGGTAAATTCCAAAATATTAGCCAGCGCCTCGCCCAAAAATCCGTTCCGCACGTGGCCCAAGTGTAGGGGCTTATTGCTGTTCGGCGACACATATTCCAGCATCACTTTTTCTTTTATCCCCCCCCTTAATAAGGGGGGGCTAGGGGGGGTGGAAACTTCCCCAAATATTTCCTTCGCCACAATCTTTTTATCCAAATAAAAATTTGCATAAGCACCCTCGCTCGTCACGGAAAAAAGCCATTTTGATTTTGCCCCGGCCGCAATTTTCTTGGCGATGTTCAATGGATTATCTTTTAATTTTGCCGCCAGCTTGAAACATGGCAGAGCCAGCTCCGCCTTGCTGATGTCCTCCGGCGGATATTCAAAATCCGCGGCCGCAATATGCTCCCCGCCCAAAACTTTATTCACTTCTTTCGCCAGTTCAATTTTTAATTTTTCCAAAAAATACATAATTAATTTTTACTTTTTTCGTCTATCCCTTTGCACCATGCACCGAATTCTTCCCAATCTTCCAATGAAGAAAATTTATCCAGCTTTTTCCACTCAGCATATTCCGGGGATTCTCTGAATTTCCACCAGGCATCCCATTTTTCCTGTTCTTCGTAATCAAAATTATCCTCAAAATCACGGGCAAAATGAGCCATAGCGGACCCGGTTGCTAAATTTGAAGACGCCCTTTCACAATAGCTATTATAGGCAATATTTTTAAGAAATAACAAAACATCTGTTTTGGTTTGCGGATCGGTTCGCAATATCGGCCACATTCTGCGAATCGCGAATAAACTGGCCTCCCGTTCTTTCCTTAACGCTTCCGCTTCTATATTTTCATGATAATCGCTACCTTCTACAAATTCAGTTTTACCCATTTTTTTTAATTCTTCAAAATCTTTTACATGGCCGACCTCATGCAAAATTATTGACAAACTGCCCAGAGAAGCTATATCGCCAAGAATAAATATCTTTTTTTCTTCGTAAAATACCGAACCGGTATTTATTTTACTATTTGGACAAAATAAAATTTTAAATCCCTCGGGCAACATTTCCAAAATATTAAATTCAGTATCGCCTACTGAGTAATATAATCCATCAGTAGCGTGCCAATTGGAAAAATCAGAAAGCGGATCTTCTGTCCCAAGATTTTCTTCTGATCGTTTTATATAATGTGACAACTGTATTTTATCTTGTTCGTCGATTTCTATTTTTGAAAATCTAAAAGTATTTTTACCTTCCGTCTTTTCACCATTTTCTTGCTGATAATCCATTTGCGCGAATGGCTGAAAAATACGCTTTTCAGAATTTTCTTCAAGACCCTCTTCACGAACGCGATTCGCTTCCTCGCGCACTTTTTTGGCTTCGTCTAAAATTTTTCTAGCATTCATTGGTCTTTCCATATTTTTTATTCTTCTTCATAATTCATAATAAAATCGTATAATTCCCTGTTAGTCGCGCGTATCTTGTCAGAGTCAACTTTCAGTCTTGCGATTGCATCGGATATTCTGCCGGCCTCAATATCTTTTAATGCCATCCTGGCAACGGTTAAGGATGTTGTGTGTTCATCTTTTTTTATTAAATCCGTCAGCTGTTGGCTAATATCTATTTTTCCAACTTCAATCTTTTCTTTAAACATCTATTATTTTATTTTTACAAAATGCCGTTAATTTTATCCACAATCCCTTCAAACCCATTACAATTTTAGCTCTATTTTGGCCCCTTGACAAAATCTTTCGATTATGATATAGTGAAGTTAATGTTAAGTGCGGGCTCAGTTAAGCCTTGAAAGTCCGAGCTATTGCTCGGTCTTTCTTTTTTATGCTAAAATAATTTTGTGGAGCCGCTTGGGGCCACCTCACGGTGAGGAGCCCGCACTTAACACTCGGGCAGAGGGGTTCGACTCCCCTTGGCTCCACACATTAAAATCTCGTTTGAGATTTTTTTTGTTTTTATTTTATCTTTACAAAATACCGTTTTCCTTTTTTGATGACGCTGCCGGATTTTATTTCAAAATTAAAATCTTTCACCGTTTCACCATCCACGGACACGCCGCCCTGGAGAACATTCCGGCGCGCGTCGCCTTTTGACGAACATAGTCCCGCTTCCACCAAAACATCCAAAATATTTTTTGATTTTACTTTCACTTCTTTTATTTCTTCCGGCACTTCTTTTTTGGAAAACTGGCTGATAAAATTTTCCTCCGCCTTTTTTGCCACAGCTTCCGAGTGGTACATTTTTACAATTTCGTGCGCTAAGCGTAATTTCAAATCGCGCGGATTGGCGCCGCCACCTAATTCTTTTTTAATTTCATCCATGGGCACGCGCGTGCAAAGTTCAAATCCGGCCGCAATCATTCCATCCGGCCAGCTCATCACTTTTCCAAGCATATCTTCCGGCGAGTCCGATAGCGCAATCATATTGCCTTCGGATTTTCCCATTTTTTTGCCGGCTGTATCCGTCAAAAGCTTCATTGTCAAAACAAATTTTTCCTTGTTTTTCATGGTTTTCATCAAATCGCGTCCCGCCAGCATATTAAACGTCTGGTCATTTCCTCCCACTTCGCCATCAACATTCATCACTACGCTGTCATACGCCTGCATCACGGGATATAAAAATTCATGCACATAAATCGGCTTGCCCTCTTTCATCCGCACCTGAAACATATCTCGCTCCAACATTCTCTGTACGGTAAAGTTTGATGATAAATCCAGCACGTCGCCAAAATTCATCTTCAAAAACCACTTGCTGTTGTATTTTATTTCCACGGGATTTTTGCCGCCCGCTTCGCCGAATCGAGGCGAGCCAAAATCCAAAATCGCGGATGCTTGTTTTTTATATTCTTGGCAATTTTTTAAAACCTGCTCCCGCGTCAGTTGCTGCCTAGTTGAACTTTTATCAGTTGGGTCGCCAATCATGCCGGTAAAATCGCCGATTAAAAATATGATTTTGTGCCCCAGCTCCTGGAATTGGCGGAGCTTCAACATCGTAATCCCATGGCCGATATGCAAAGTCGGCGCCGTGGGGTCATAGCCGGTGTAAATCACGAGCTTCTTTTTTGATGTTAATAATTTTTCCAAAAAATCCCGCGTAGGATAAACATTTTCCACCCCCCTTGTTAAAAGTTCTTCAATTTTTTTGTCCATAATTATAAATTTTTTAATTGCTCTTTCAAGTTTTTAATTTCATCCTCAACTTTTGCCAGTTTTTCATATTCGGCGTCAACAACAGCCTGGGGCGCGCGGGAAACAAACTCTTTATTTTCCAATTTCTTTTTCAGCCCTTCCGCGTATTTTTCTTTTTCCACGAGTTCTTTTTTCATGCGAATTTTATTTTTTTCTTTATCCAATTCATCAATTAAAATTTTTATTTTCGGCGCGGCGGTGGTTGATTTTTTCAAATTTATTTTGCATTTTGCCAGCCCTTCAATTATTGCCGAGTTTTCCGAAAATAATTTTTCATCCTTTGAGGTAATTTCCACATTTATTATTTTTCCGGGTTCAATTTTATTTTCCGCGCGCAAATTGCGGATTACAGTAATAACATTTTTTATTTTCTCAAATTGTTTTTCACTCCCTCCCCCTCTAACTCCCCCTCGGGCAGGGGGAGAATCAGCAGAAGGCCATTTCGCCACTATCAAATTTTTCTTCCCCAACATTTCATTCCAAACCGCCTCGGTAACAAAGGGAATAAACGGATGCCATAAAATTAAAAGTTTTTCTAAAATTTCTTTTAATATTTTTTCTTTCCCGCCTTCAATTTTAGAAATTTCCAAATACCAATCCGCAAAATCGCTCCAAGTAAATTCTCGCAATTTTTCCGCCGCCTGCGAAAAATTATATTTTTCCAAATCATCCGTAACTTCTTTTATTAAACTATTAAATTTCACGAATATCCATTCATCCGCCAGCGTTTGTTTTTTTGTTTCTTGTTTTTTGGAACTTGCCGCTATTATATAGCGGCTGATATTCCACAATTTATTTACCAAATTCCTCGCACCTTCAACTTTATCCGCATAAAATCTCTGGTCCTGGCCCGGAGAAACGCCGGAGAGCAAACTCAAACGCAAAGCGTCTGTTCCATATTTTGCCGTAACTTCCAATGGGTCAACCGCGTTGCCCGCGGACTTGGAAAATTTATTTCCTTTTTCGTCTCGCAAAATGCCGTGAATATAAACATCTTTGAAAGGAATTTCTTTCAACGCGTATTCCGACATCAAAATCATTCTCGCCATCCAAAAAAATAAAATTTCATGCCCCATCTGCATCCAGTTTGTCGGATGAAATTCTTTCAACTCTTTTGTTTTGTCGGGCCAGCCCAGTGTGGAAAACGTCCAAAGCCCGGAGGAAAACCACGTATCCAAAGTGTCGGGATCTTGCTCCCAGCCTTTACCCGACGATTTTTCACTCACTTTTATTTCTTTACCCTTATACCAAACCGGAATCCTGTGCCCCCAATAAATCTGGCGGCTGATGCACCAATCGCGCAAATTATCTATCCAATTAAAATATGTTTTTTCAAATCTTCTTGGTGTAATTTTTACACTATCTCCCTTTGTTCCCACCGCTTCTTTCATTAAATCTTTTAAGGTCTTGTTTCTGCCAGGAATTTTTTTATTCACCGCCACAAACCACTGCGTCATTGGCAAAACTTCAACCACATCGCCAAAACGATCGGCCGTTCCCACATTTTGATCTATTTCTTCTTCTTTTTCAAAAAGTTTAGCTTTCTTTAGTTCTTCCACGACTTTTTCTCGCGCCTCAAAAACCGACAAGCCGGCATACTTCCCCGCCTCTTTTGTCATCTTTCCATCTTCGCCAATAACTTTAATAATCTGCAAATCATTTTTTTGCGCCATTTCATAATCAACCAGCGAATGCGCCGGCGTCACGCCCAGGGCGCCCGTGCCGAATTTCATATCCACTCCGCGGTCGGCGATTATTTTCAAAGTAAGCGGCTGGCCCGCAAAATCAACTTCAAAAATTTTGCCGATATATTTTTTGTATCGCGCGTCTTTTGGATTGACTGCCACAGCCGTATCGCCCAATTTCGTCTCCGGTCTCGTCGTGGCAATGGTAAACGGAAAATCTTTGGAATATTTGAATGTATAAAATTTCGCCTTGCGCTCCACATAAACAATTTCATCGTCGGACAGCGTGGATTGGCCTTTGACGGACCAATTAACCGCGCGAAATCCACGATAAATCAAACCGTCATCATACATTTTTTTAAAAACCGCATTCACCGCGACATTCCGTTCTTCATCAAATGTATAAGCCAGTCGCGACCAATCACAGCTCGTGCCCATTTTTTTTATTTGCGATAAAATCACGGCTTTTGATTTCTCCGCGAACTCGCGGATTTCTTTCAGCAATCCCTCGCGCCCCAATTCTTGGCGCGGATTTTTTATTCCCTTTTCCATCAATAATTTTTCCACCTTGGCTTGCGTAGCCACAGCCGCGTGATCCGTGCCCGGCAAAAGCAGAACTTTTTTTCCGCGCAAACGCTGGTAGCGCGCCATCGTATCCATCAGCGCGTTTTCCAAGGCATGCCCCAAATGCAACACGCCCGTCACGTTCGGCGGCGGCATCATAATGGAATACGGCTCCCCCTTCTTGCCTCGACCCGAAGGGGCGGGTAGTTTATCGGGATTAAAAAATCCGCTCCGCTCCCACTCAGCGTAAATTTTGTCCTCAAAATCAGCCGGAATATAGGCTTTTGGAATTTCTTTCATACTATATATAATTTATCAGAAATATGCGGGATTGACAATCGCCCGTTCACTTGATAATCTAAACTATTAAACCTATGCCAATATAATAAATAGTAGTGCGCTTTGTTATTGAGCGGCTTGTGAGCGCGAGCGGGCACGGAGTCCCGTCATCGGGACGAGCGAGCGCGAACGCCTGAAGCGCGCCACGCCGGGGCGCACGAGGAAAGCGAAAGAATAAAGCGCACTACTATTTATACATTTATGTCCCTCGACATCAAACAACAAATCGCAGAGCAAACCAAAAACGCCAAAAATATCCTTATTTGTTTTAAAGATATTAAACAGGGATCGGGCTATCCCGCGGGCGGCGATGCCGTAGCCTCGGCTTTGGCTTTGCAAAAAATTCTCCAAAAAAATGGAAAAAATGTTGATCTCGCCTCGCCTCAATTTGTTTTGCCAAAACCGCTCGCCAGCCTCCCCGGCGCGAACTCCATAAAAGATAAAATTCAATCCGCGCGCCAGGCAAAAATCCGCGTGAACATCAAAGAATCCGGCGTGAAAAATTTTTCCTACGACACGGAAGGCGAATTTTTAAACATTTATTTTTCTCCCCAAGAAAATTTTATAAATTTAAAAAATCTGAAAATTGAAAGCGGCGCGTGGGCGTATGATTTGATTTTCACGATAGACACTTCCGAACTCGCGCTTTTGTGTAATATTTACACTAACAACAAACCGCTCTTTGACGCCGTGCCTGTCATAAATATTGATAATTCCGCGGACAATGAACATTATGGCGAAATAAATCTCGTGGACATCAAAAGCTCATCCGTCGCGGAAATTATCTGGCATCTTATCGCCCACAGTCCAAACTTGGACCAGAATATTATTGATTGTATTCTCTCGGGCATCATTGCCAAAACGAAAAATTTCCGCACGCCAAGCATCAATCCCAAAACATTGGAAATCGTAGGCCAGCTCATAACTTTGGGCGCGCGGCGCGGCGAAATTATTGATAATTTTTATCGCACCAAATCCATAGAAACCTTGCGGCTTTGGGGCCGGGCGCTGGCTCGCTTAAAACAAAACGGCGAAATTATTTGGTCACTTCTGACGCATGCGGACTTTATAAACGCCGGCGCGGGCGAAGAGGAATTGCCGGACGTCATCCACGAATTGATTTCCAATTCTCCCAACGCCAAAACCATCGCCCTGATTTTTGAAAGCCCTTCGACAAGCTCAGGGCAAATAATTAGGGCGATTATTTTTTCCAAGAACCGCCTCGACCACAAAATCCTCCCCTTCACCAACCTCCTCACCGCGGAAAAAGAATTGCTCAAAGAATTGACAAAAGTCTAATTTTGTGCTATTATTTTCTGAGTGAGGGCCCTTAGCTCATTTGGTAGAGCGCCGCGTTTGCAACGCGGAGGCGGCCGGTTCAAGCCCGGCAGGGTCCA
>CAZFZQ010000030.1:0-431 GCA_964522845.1 uncultured Gammaproteobacteria bacterium
ATTTTGATGGCACCGCGGATTATATGCCCGCCAACGCTACAAATGTGTTTAATTCATCAAATATCTCTTTTGCCATAAAGTTTAGCCCTGATTTTGCGGCAGTCGCCACAGCCCCACGTATGTTGGTAGATACGCTTATTTCGGGGGATAGATATATGATTTATAGAGAGTCTTCAGCATCAAACAATGTCTTGTGGATTATGTTGGGCAATACAACAATAGAACAAATAGCCGTAGCATCTTATCAGGCATATTGGAAAACTGGACAAGAAAACACGATTATTGTTGTCGGCAGCGATTCAACCGACAGAACGGATGTTTATTTGAATGGGAACAAGATATTAAATCAAGATACAACTGCTTGGACGGCAGTAAATCCTACGAGGTTAACTATTGGTGGCGCAAATTTTGACGGCAAAATCCATTATTTC